>NZ_JBEYTJ010000050.1:0-71721 GCF_040642995.1 Nonomuraea sp. NPDC047529
ATCCAGCCCTGACACCCATGATTGAAGATCATCAGCGGTTAACTCATCAGGCATGACCACAGCCTACAGATCACAAAGCCTGGCTGTAGTACTAGCGATCGTCGACGACGGGCTGCATGGTCTGGTCTGCCTCGCCGAACGTGGTGCGTTCGCTGTAGAGGATTTATCCGACTACGAGCCCTACAGACCCCATTCATATGGCCGATCATCATGCAAGTGTCTCGTCCTGCCCAATCGAGAGAGGAAACCAATGCGCTGGCGAGGGTTCATCAGTTTACGAATTCTCAGACTTCCGGTGTTTGCCGCCGCCATGGCCCTTACCCTGGCCGTCAGCGGCGGGGCTGCTCAAGCCGCGACAAGTGAGCAGGTCATCCATCATGCGGATGGCAAAGCGGCGGGCCATGTGTGGTTCAACTCCGGAACTCACAACATGGAGAAGGGCCGGAATTCCTTCACCGTGAAGGACGTCTTCTGTGGCGATGGCTGGAAAGCCGGAGTGCAGTTCGATATACCCCAGCTCGGCATATCGGGCTGGTACACCAGCGGCGGAGACTGTGCCGGTGAGGCCAGCTTCTCCGCCGAGGAGGGGGACTTGCCGCGTTCCGTAATTCACTGGCGGGGCTTCAAGGCGAGCACGACGGAGACCCGGTATACATACGAACCTTGGATGACGGACTACGTCGACTGATCATCCAGCCCGTCGAAGGGTCTCACGGGAAGGCTCCTGCCACGTCGCGGGTGCGTGCTGTGGGAAACGGGCCGCCATAGACGTATCGCGTTGACTTGATCCAGTGCAACGGCTCTCTCCGTTCAAGGACGGGAGGGCCGCTTGCATGCCCGCGCTCACTGGATGGGAAGGTCAGCGAAGGCTGCTGCGGCCTGGTGCTCTCACCGTGGTGCGGCGGGGCGGAGTGGGCGGCAGGAGCGTGCTCAACGGTGATGCGGGGCGGACATCTCCTCGCCCAGGAGGACGAAGCGGCCGAAACCGGCCAGATGCTGGCTTGCTAAGACGAGTTTTGCCTGACCGAGACTCTGCTCTCGCCTTCGATCACGCGGACTCGCAGATGCAGAGTTGAAGCGGCGTGTCCATGGCAAAGGGTCGACTGGATCAGTCGCCGAAGCGGTGCGACGACGAAGTCGGGCTCGGAGTCAGTCGAGAGGTGCCACGTCCCGCGTGTGACTTGCGCGGGAGCATCGTAGGTGTCGGCGACATCGACGCTGACGTTGCCGCGCTCAGGATCCATGAACGACAACGACTCCCGGGTGCGCCGCACGCCATCGGCGCCGGCAAGCAGGCGCACGCTCGGGTTGAACACATCGAAGACGAACCGTGCTCCAGGCGCCAGGTGTCTTCGGATCTACCGAAGGCAGCCTCATGCAGATGCAGCAGGGAATTGGCGGTGATGAACACGAAGCCGAATGTACGGCCCAGATCGAAGGCCCGCATGTCGCTCTGCGTCCATTCCACCGCCACACCGCGCTCATTCGCCTTACGCTGAGCCTCTCAGCCAGCATGTCTGACGAGAAGTCCAGGCCGACGCACGGATGCCCGTCGGACGCGATGGGGATCAGCTTGTTCCCGGTGCCGCACGCCAGTTCCAACACGCGCCCGCCTTGCCGATTGGCCTCGGCCCGGTAGAAGTCGACTGCGGGCCCGCCGCCCGGGAACATCAGGTCGTAGAGCGCGACAACAGCTTTACCGTCATCTGCGCCAACGTCGGCTTCGCCCCGGTGGCGCAGGCGGCAAATCCTCCCAATGGCGTCGGCCAGCATGCAGGACATCGCAGGGGGCGGCCTACCTGGTGTACGTCTTCGCCTCGTTCAGGGGATGAGGTCGAGTTCCACATCGGCGCCGATCCGTCATCAGGCTGGACCTCAGTGACGACGACGCCATCACGCCCGAGGCCACCATGGAGGTCCTGGAGCCGGCGATCATCCTCTTGCAGGACCTCCCCGAGCAGGACCGGCAAGCTCTCGACCGATCTGATCAACCAGTGCGCCCAGGAGGAAACCGACCCTGACCGGCGCCTGACAGCCTGGGAGGCACCCGAAACCCTGGGTTTTCTGGCCTGAGGGCATCATCAAACCCTGCAGGCTCTTCCTGCACGTCACATGGCTGAGGCCCTTTCCCGTCGGTGTTGTCATGTGACCCAGCGTCGGAACCCGCCCTCGGAGTTGAGCACCTGTCCGGTGATCCACGCCGCTTCGTCCGAGGCGAGCCAGCGGACCAGGCGAGCCACCTCCTCCGGCCGACCCCACCGGCCCGCGGGCAAGGCGCCGGCGAGCTGCCGGGTCAGTTCGGGGCTGGCCCACCCGGTGTCAACGGGACCGGGATTGACCGTGTTGACGGTGATGCCGCGATCGACCAGCGCCTCGGAGAGACTGGCGGTCATCTGGTGGATCGCGCCCTTGCTGATCGCATACGGCAGCTCGGTCGGCATGGGGGCCAGGTGCTGGCCGGAGGTGAACAAGATCACCCGGCCGCCAGGGCGCCGATCGTCGTGCTGAGCGGCGAACGCCTGGGTCAGCAGCACGCTGCCGCGAGCGTTCACCGCCCAGGCCAAGTCGAGCTCGGCCGCGGTCACCTGCTCCAGAGACTGCATCGAGCTGCGGGCGTGGTTGGCGACCAGCACGTCGACATGCCCGAACCGCTCGACAGCCTGCTCGATCACCCACGCGGGCTTCAGCGGATCGGCGAAGTCGGCCTGGACATGCGCCAGCCGGTCGCCCAGGCCGCCCAGGGCCTCAAGCACGCCCGCCATCCCCGCCGGGTCGCTGCCCCACGGCTGATCGGCGTCATGAGATGTCCATGACTGCACCAGCACCCTGGCACCGGCGGCCAGCAGCTCCCGCGTCAGGGCGAACCCGATCCCGGCCTGCCGGCTCACGCCGGTCACCACCGCGACACGGCCGGCCAGAGGACCTCGCTGCGCGCTTGCGGTCTCTTCGACGGTCATCTGGAGATGATCGCTGGTTCGGCCGAACGCCACCACCCCTTTATCGTCAGACAACTCGGACCTCGGTGCGGCAGCGCGGCCAGCACACTTGCCAGGCGCATCGCGTGGCTATGCGGAACCGTCCTCAAGCTCGAAGAGCTCGGTCAGTACGCCGCGCAGCGCCGGTCGGCCGTCGTCACGCCGCCAGGCCGCGCGCAGGTCGACGTCGTGCGGCGCGTCGAGCGGGACGAACACCACGTGCGGGTCGGTCACGTTCCGTGCCACCGAGGCCAGGGTCAGGTGGCAGCCCACCTCCGCGCTGACCAGCGCCAGCGCGGTCTGGGTGTCGGGAGCGACCTGCGCGATGTCGGCAACGAAACCGGCGGCGTGGGCGAGCCGCCGCAACCGGTCGGGCAGCACGGCTCCGTCGTGCGGCGGCAGCGAGACGAAGGGCTCCCCGGCGAGCTGCCCGGCCTCCAGCCGGTCGGCGCCGGCGAGCCGATGGGTGGCGGGGAGCGCGACGACCAGCGAGTCCGGCATCACCACCTGTGCGGCGACATCGGCGGGGATCACGTCCCATCGACCGAAGGCGATGTCGGTCTCACCCTGGACCAGCTTGCGCATCGCCGGCTGCGCGAAGTTCTGGCTCGACAGCTCCAGTTCGATGCCGGGCCGCCGTGAGCGTACCGCTCGTGCCAGTCGCGCCACGAGCGGGTGGGTCGACACACCGGCGAACGCGATCCGGACCAGCCCGACCTCGCCGTCACCGGCGGAACGCGCCGCCTCCTGCGCGCGCCGCAGAGCCGTCAGGACGTCCTTGGCCGGCCCCAGAAGCGCATGCCCGCTCGCGGTGAGGCTGACCGACCGGGTGTTGCGATCGAACAGCCGCGTCCCCAGTTCCCGCTCCAGCTGCTTGATCGTGCGGCTCAACGGCGGCTGCGCGACGTGCAGTCGTTCGGCGGCGCGGCCGAAATGCAGCTCCTCGGCCACGGCCAGGAAGCACCGCAGCTGCTGCAGCTCCACCTCCGGCTCCTTCCCGCCGCGATTTTTGCGCTCAAGGTATCAGAGCAGGACTCATCAAGTATTGGACTGGTCTCAATCGGTGGGGAACGGTAGTCCGTATGTACACCGGCAATCCCGACGTGCCCGACGACGTCTTCGCGGACGTCCTCTCCCAGATCAAGGACTTCGTACGCGCCCGTGTCATGCCGCGCGAGCTGGAGATCATGAACACCGACGCCGTCCCCGCCGACCTGCGCGAGCAGGCCGCGCGGATGGGACTGTTCGGGTACGCGATCCCGCAGGACTGGGGCGGGCTCGGTCTCGACCTCGTCCAGGACGTCGAGGTCGCCATGGCGCTGGGATACACGTCGCTGTCGCTGCGGTCGATGTTCGGCACGAACAACGGCATCGCCGGACAGGTCCTGGTCGGCTTCGGCACCGCCGAGCAGCAGGCCCGATGGCTGCCCGGCATCGCCTCCGGCGAGATCGTCGCCTCTTTCGCGCTCACCGAGCCCGGCGCCGGCTCCAACCCGGCCGGGCTGCGGACCACCGCCACGCCGGACGGCGAAGGCTGGGTCATCGACGGAGACAAGCGGTTCATCACCAATGCCACCGAGGCCGGCCTGTTCGTGGTGTTCGCCCGCACCCGGCCGGCGTCGGACTCCGGTACGGGCATCGCGGTGTTCCTCGTGCCCGCCGACGCGCCGGGAATCCAGGTCGGCGCGAAGGACGCCAAGATGGGGCAGGAGGGCTCGCGTACGGCGGACGTCACCTTCTCGCAGGTCCGCGTAGGCCCGGACGCGCTGGTCGGCGGGGACGAGGAAGCCGGGTACAAGGCGGCGATGACGTCGCTGGCCCGGGGCCGGATCCACATGGCGGGCCTGGCCGTCGGCGCCGCGCAGCGGGCACTGGACGAATCGGTCGCCTACGCGGCCACCGCGACCCAGGGCGGCACGCCGATCGGGGACTTCCAGCTCGTACAGGCCATGATCGCCGACCAGCAGACCGGCGTCCTTGCCGGCCGCGCCCTCGCCCGCGAGGCCGCGCGGCTGTACGTGACCGGCGAGGACCGCCGGATCGCACCCTCGGCCGCGAAGCTGTTCTGCACCGAGATGGCGGGCAAGGCCGCCGACCTGGCGGTCCAGATCCACGGCGGCAGCGGCTACATGCGCGACGTCGCGGTCGAGCGCATCTACCGCGACGTCCGGCTGATGCGCCTGTACGAGGGCACCAGCGAGATCCAGCGCCTCATCATCGGCGGCGGCCTCGTACGCGCCGAGAGAAGGAAGCGGTCATGACCCGCCCACTCGACGGCTTCACCGTCGTCGCCATCGAGCACGCCGTCGCCGCACCGCTGGCCACCCGCAACCTCGCCGACCTCGGCGCGCGCGTGATCAAGGTCGAACGTGTCGACGGCGGCGACTTCGCCCGCCGCTACGACCACGCCGTACACGGCACCGGCGCGCACTTCGTCTGGCTCAACCGCGGCAAGGAGTCGATCGCCGTCGACCTCAAGACCCCGGAGGGACGCGACGTGGTCCGGCGGCTCGTCGCGAAGGCCGACGTCTTCCTGCAGAACCTCGCCCCTGGAGCCGTGGAGCGCCTCGGCCTCGGCGACCTCCGCTCCCGGCGGCCCGAGCTCGTCGTGGTGAACCTGTCCGGGTTCGGTACGGGCGGGCCGATGGAACAGCGCAAGGCGTACGACATGCTGATCCAGGCCGAGGCCGGGCTCATCGCGATCACCGGCACGCCGGAGACCCCGGTGAAGACCGGCATCCCGACCGCCGACATCGCCAGTGGCATGTACTGCGCGCAGGCCGTGCTCGCGGCGCTGCTACGCCGCGCACGCACCGGCGAGGGCGCGACGATCGAAGTCTCGATGTTCGAAGCCACCGTCGAGTGGATGGGCTACGCCCTCTACACCCAGATGTACGCCGGGACACAGCCGGAGCGGATGGGGCTGAGCCACAGCTCGATCGCCCCGTACGACGCGTTCCCCACCCGCGACGGCCAGATGCTGATCGGCGTCCAGAACGACGCCGGCTGGCGAACCCTCGTCACCTCCGTCCTGGACGCCCCCGAGCTCGCCGACGACCCGCGTTTCGCCACGAACGTCCTGCGGGTGCGCAACCGCGCCGAGTGCGACGCCGCGATCGCGGCCCGCACGTCCTGCCGGCCCACGGCCGAGTTGGACGCCCGGCTCGCCGCGGCCGGCATCCCCGCCGCCCAGCTCAAGGACGTCGACCAGGTCGTCGATCACCCCCAGCTGCGCGCCCGCGACCGCTGGCGCACGATCGGCACGGAGCACGCCCAGGTGGACGCCCTCCTGCCGCCGGTGACGTTCACCGATGTCGAAGCGCGTATGGGCGACGTCCCCGCACTCGGCCGGCACACCCGCGCGTTGCTCGAAGAACTCGGCCTGGACCCCGACGACCTCATCGCCCGCGGCATCGCGGCGCAGGGCCACGCATGAACGCCCTCGCCGTCGACGAACGCGACGACCGCGTCGTCGTCACGCTGAACCGTCCGGCCGCCCGCAACGCGATCAACGCGGCGATGATCGAGGAACTGCACGCCGTCTGCGCCCTGCTCGAACGCCGGCCCCGGCTCCTGCTGCTCACCGGCGCGGGTGGCGTGTTCGCCGCCGGCGCCGACATCGCCGAACTACGCGCCCGCGGCCGGGACGAAGCCCTGCAAGGCATCAACAGCAGGCTCTTCGACCGCATCGCCCGGCTTCCGATGCCCACCGTCGCCGCGGTGGACGGCTACGCGATCGGCGGCGGCACCGAGCTCGCCTACGCCTGCGACCTCAGGCTGGCCACCCCGGCCACCGTGTTCGCCAACCCCGAACCCGGCCTGGGCATCCTCGCCGGAGCCGGCGCCTGCTGGCGGCTGGCCGAACTGGTCGGCACCTCCGTCGCCAAACAGGTCCTGCTGGCCGGCCGACGACTGGACGCCGAGGCCTGCCTCGCGTTCGGCCTCGTCACCGAGGTCGTCCCGACCGGCGAGCTGCTCCATGCCGCGCATCGGCTGCTGGACCGGATGACCGGGTGGTCGCCCGCGGCGCTGCGGCTGACCAAGCTGGTCCTCGACGCCCCCGGCGCACACCCGTTGGCGGACGACCTGGCCCAGGCCGTCCTGTTCGAGACCGAGGACAAACACCACCGCATGACAGAGTTCCTGGAACGGAGACGAACGTGACGACAGTGCAGATGCCCACGACGGTCGGCGTGATCGGCGGTGGCCGGATGGGCGCCGGAATCGCACAGGTCTTCGCCGTCGCGGGTGCCGCCGTGTGCGTGGTGGAGACCGGCGACGTCACGGCGACACGTCTGCGCCTGGCCGACGGCCTGGCCAAGGCGGCCGAGCGGGGGAAGCTCCCCCATGCTCCGGAGCTCGTACTGGAGCGGGTGCGCGTCGTCGACGACGTCGCCGGGTTGCCGCCGTCCGCCGAGCTGGTCGTCGAAGCCGTGCCGGAAGAGCCGGCACTCAAGGTGGACGTCCTGGCCCGCGCGGAGAGAGCGGTCGGCGATCAGACGGTGCTGGCCAGCAACACCAGCTCGTTGTCCATCGCCGAACTCGGCGCCGCTCTCCAGCGCCCGGCCCGCTTCCTCGGGACGCACTTCTTCAACCCCGTCCCGGCCTCCAGGCTGGTCGAGGTCGTCACCGCGCCCGAGACGGCCGCCGACGTCGTCGAGCGCGTCCGTGCCTGGGTGCGCGGCCTGGACAAGACCGACGTCGTCGTACGGGACTCGCCGGGCTTCGCCACGAGCCGCCTCGGCGTCCTGCTGGGCCTCGAAGCGATCCGCATGCTCGAAGAAGGCGTCGCCGACGCCGAAGCGATCGACAACGCGATGGAACTAGGCTACCGCCACCCGATGGGGCCGCTGCGGTCGACCGACCTGGTCGGGCTCGACGTGCGCCTCGCGATCGCCGAATACCTGCACGCCAAGCTCGGGGACCGGTTCGCGCCCCCGCAACTGCTGCGCGACAAGGTCGCCGACGGACAGTTGGGACGCAAGACCGGCCAAGGCTTTCACCACTGGGACTGAGGGCAGACGGCAGCGGCGGCGTCCAGGCCAGGGGCCGTCCGATGCGGTGCCGTGGCCGACCAGCCCCGCCGACGACACCGCCGGCTCTGGCCAAGGCCGGCGCCTTCGACAGCCTCGGCCATCACCGCCAGGCCCTGGTGGCGGTGCACGAGCAGGACGTCGACGCGGTCGTCGACCTCAAGCGCAACGAGGCCCACGGCCAGGACTCGCTGTTCGGCGAGCCCGGCCGGAGCAGCGCGTTCTCGACCGCGATCCCGCAGGGCGAATGGGACCGCGCCACCCTGCTCGCCTTCGAACGCGAAATGCTGGGCCTGTACGTCAGCAGCCATCCGCTCGACGGAGCCGAACACGTCCTGGACGCCAACCGCGACACCACCATCGCCGAGCTGCAGTCCTCCGGGCGGCAGGACGCGACCGTCCGCGTCAGCGGCATCGTCTCCGGTCTGCAGCGCAAGATCACCAAGCAGGGCAGCCCCTGGGCGATCGTCACCCTCGAAGACCACGACGCCGCCGTCGAGTGCCTCATCTTTCCCAAGACCTACACCCTGTACGGCGAAGCGCTCGCCGAGGACCGGGTGATCTCCGTGCGCGGACGAGTCAACGTCCGGCTGCACCGCCAAGGAGCCAAAGGGCTGCTGCTGAACCTGCGGCCCTTCCAGGTCACCCCCGAGCCGGCCTTCTACAGCGAAGTCAAGGCGCTGCTCGGCCCCGGCGCCATTTGGCAGGACTGAATCAAGTGGTGCGGTAGGCCCCGGCATCGCATGGACGAGCGGAGGTCATCCGTTCATGAGAGAATCGGACCGTGGAGCGGCCTGGATGTGTTGCTGTCATCGGGGTGGGCGTTCTCGGAGCCTGTGTGGGCTGGAGTTTGGCACGGCACGGCGTCAAGGTGGTCTTCCTCGACGCGGGCCGGCCGGGTGAAGGGGTCACCGACTGGTCGTTCTCGTGGGTCAACGCCAGTGCCAAGACCGCGAGCAGGCCCTACTTCGACCTGAACGTCGCGAGCATGGCGGCGTACCGCGAGCTTGCCGGGATCATCGGGCCTGACCCATGGTGGCACCCCGACGGCCACCTGCGCTGGGCGGACGACCCCGCGGCGGAGGCGAGCCTCCTGGAAACGGCCGGGCTGCTGGCCGGCTGGGGCTACCGGGCCGAGGTGCGCACGGGAGCCGAGGTACGCCGCCACCTCGAACCCGCGCTCACGGTGTCCGACGAGGTTCCGGTCGTGTTCTTTCCCGACGAGGCCTGGGTGCACGGACGCCATCTCGTCGGCCGCCTGGTCGGCCAGGCCGTCGCGTCCGGCGCCGAGCACCGGTTCGGCACCACGGTCCACGACGTCGGCACCGGCGCCGACGGCAGCGTACGGACCGTCGCCCTGTCCGACGGCAGCCGTCTCGACGTCGACGTCGTCGTGAACGCCGCGGGACCCGGCGCCGCCCACGTCGCCGGGCTCGTCGCGCGGCACCTGCCGATGCGCCGGGAGCCCGGCCTCGTCACCCGGATCGAGTGTGCTCAGGTGCCGATCCGCCGGACCATGCACGCGCCCCGCGTCGCGATCCGTCCTGACGGAGACGCTTCGGTGGTCCTCCACAGCCGCGAGGTCGACGCGCTCATCGACACCGGCGAAGATCCGGCGGCGCTCCAGCGGCTGCTCCACGAGTCGGCGCGGCACGTCGTTCCCGGGTTCGTGGACTCCCGCATCGTCGGGACACGGGTGGTCGACCGGCCCATCCCGGGCGATGGATACCCCTCGGTGGGAGCGGTGCCTTCCGTGCCGGGCTACTACGAGGCCGTCTCCCACAGCGGCATCACGCTCGGGCCGGTGATCGGCCGGCTGCTCGCGTCGGAGATCGTCAGTGGGAGGAGGGACGAGACGCTCGCCGACTTCCGCCCGGAACGGTTCTCCCATGACAACCCGGCAAGTTGACGGTACGACCTCTTCGGCATCGTGCCCGGCCCGCGCGGGCGCGCCCGACGGCACACTGCTGGACTGCTGCTTCTTCTACAGGCGGTTCACAACATCTCGGTGAGCGCGTCGAGGTCGGCCAGGCGTCCGGCCGGGTCGAGGCGGGCCGCCACGGCGACCAGCAGCAGCTCGGTGACGGCGATCTGGTGCGCGAGCGGCGCGATCGGCCCGGCGGCCTCGCGCGGCAGCCTGATCAGCACCTCTGCCCGTGCCGCGAGCGGCGACTCCCAGGCGTCGGTGATCAGCGCCAGCCGCGCCCCGCGGGCGCACGCGGCCTCGGTGAAGCGGGCCGTCGTGGGGGAGTAGCGCCGGAAGTCGTACGCGACCACGGCCGCAGAACCGCCCAGGTCGAGCAGCGTACGGGCACGCGCGGACGCCGAGTCGGGCACCCGATGCGCCCCCGGACGCAGGCCGGCGAGCTGCCTGATCAGGTATTCGGCGGCCAGCTCGCTGATCGGCCCGCCGAGCGCCCAGACCGACGCGGCTCCGGCCAGCAGGTCGCCGACGGCGTCGAGCAGGGGCTCGGTGACGGCGGCGAGGGTGCTGTCGAGCCCGGCACGCAGGTCTTCGGCGGCCCGCTGGGTGCCGGGCGGACGGGCGACGAACTCGCGTAGGCGCGACCGGTCGCGTACGCCGTCGCGCACGGCCGCCTGGAACCCGGCGAATCCCGCGTACCCGAGCCGGTCGAACAGGCGGGAGGCGGTCGGCGGGCTGACCCCGGCACGCTCGGCGAGCGCGCGCAGCGAGCCGAGCGCGGCGAAAGGGTGGTCGTCGAGCAGCGCACGAACGACGGCCCGCTCGCCCGGTGGCAGCTCGGGGTAGACCGCGCTGAGCCGGTTCGTCACCGGATCCTCATCCATGCTGACAAATGTTACACATGGCGGAGAACATGAAACGAATGTTACGGTCGCCGGTATGAGTTCCTGGAACGGACTGATCGACAGCGGCTACCGGCGCTGGCTCCCGGTCACCCCCGACACGCCCGCCGTCTCGCTCAACGAGGGCAACACCCCGCTGCTGCGCTCGGCGCACCTGTCCGCGGTGACCGGCTGCGAGGTATGGCTGAAGATCGAGGGCGCCAACCCCACGGGGTCGTTCAAGGACCGCGGGATGACCGTGGCGATCAGCAGGGCCGCCGAGGCCGGGGCCGAGCTGGCCGTGTGCGCCTCCACCGGCAACACCAGCGCCTCGGCCGCCGCCTACGCCGCGCGCGCCGGGCTGACGGCCGCCGTGCTCGTGCCGAAGGGGCGGGTCGCGCTCGCCAAGCTGGGGCAGGCGGTCCGTTACGGCGCGCGGATCGTCGAGATCGACGGCACGTTCGACGACTGCCTGCGCGTCGCCCGCGAGCTCGCCGCCCACCACCCGATCGCGCTGGTCAACTCGGTCGGCAACGAGCTGCGGCTCGCGGGGCAGCGCACGGTCGCCTACGAGATCGTCGACGCGCTCGGCGACGCGCCCGACATCCACTGCCTGCCGGTCGGCAACGGTGGCAACATCACCGCCACCTGGGGCGGCTACCGCGGCTACGAGCAGGAGGGCCTGTCCACGCGGTCGCCGCGCATGTGGGGCTTCCAGGCGGCGGGGGCGGCGCCGCTCGTCCACGGCGCGCCGGTCGCCGAGCCCGAGACCGCGGCGAGCGCGATCCGCATCGGCAGCCCGGCCACCTGGGACGGAGCCCTCGACGCCCGCGACTCGTCCGGCGGGCTGATCGCCGCGGTGACCGACGCGCAGATCTTCGAGGCGTACGAGCTGGTCGCGCGGCGCGACGGCGTCTTCGCCGAGCCCGCCTCGGCCGCCGGGATCGCCGGCCTCCTCGACCAGCACGCCCGGGGCCACCTCGCGCCGGGCCGGCGGATCGTGATCACGCTGAGCGGCAACGGCCTGAAAGACCAGGACGCCTCCCTGCGCGGCGGCTACACCGCCACGGAAACCAGTTCGGCCACCTCGGCCGTGGCCCAGGCCCTCGGCCTCGCCGCCTGATCCCAGGCATGTCCCATGCGTTGACGAGGTCCAGAAGACTCCAACGGCAAGGGTTCACTGACCTGGGCCAACTCCGCTTCCGCTGGTCTGGGGCCTTTCGAGGATTTCGTGGTACTCGGGTGGCGGGGCGGCCCCGGCCGGCATCGCCGAGGCCTACGAGAGGCAGGCCCCGGCTCCCTGGGACGCTATCCCGCCGGCTCGACGACGGTGACCACGTGCTCGGTGCTCGTTCCCTTGACGGTCGAGCTCCCGACCAGCGTGACGGTGTAGGTGTGCTTCCCGGCCGTGGCCGGCGTGTCGGTGAAGGCGAACGTCCCGTCGGTGGCGGCGGCCAGTTTCTGACCCTTGGTGGTGACGGTGCCGTCCGGCGCGACGGCCCTGCGGCTGACAGTGACCGTCGTGCGCGGGTAGACGACGCCCTCGGCGGCAAAGGTGCCTCTGAACTCCAGCAGCTCACCGACGGCGCCCGTCGCGGGCCCTGTCACGGTGAGTGCCGGTTCGTATCTGGCCACCGTGACGGTCGCCGTCGCGTAGGCCCCGTAGTACCAGGAGTTGCCCGGCCAGGACAGGCGATATCTGAACGCCCCGAGGCCCGGTGGGGTGTCGGTGAACTCGTAGGTCCCGTCGGCCGCTGTGGTGACCTCCCGGAAGGGCCGGTCGGTGCCGTCGGGGAGCCAGCTGTACAGTTCCAGCGTCTGTGCGCCGGGGGTCGCCCCGGTGCTGAGCGTGAGCCGTCCGCTGATGGTCAGCGGTTTGAGCGCGTTCGCCTCGGCGGGCGCCGTCAGGGTCAGGGCCGAGGAGTGGTAGGGCGCGGGCGGCAGCCGCCAGAGGTGCATGCGCCCGGTGCCGGGCTCCTTCAGCACCGCGAAGGTGTAGATGCCGTAGAAGCCGATGCTGCCCGGCACCAGCGCCTTTCCCTGGTGGCCGGCCGTGTAGATCACCTCTCTCGTGGTCGCGTCGTAGACCACGAGCTCCGCCGCGTCACCCGCGGCGGAGTTCCAGCCCCCCACGACGTAGTAGCCGTCCTCGCTGGCCGCGACGGTGGCGGCCAGGTCGTGCCCGGCCGGCCCCTTCTGGTCGAAGGCGTGGGCCCGGTCGAAGGTCGTGGTGTCCCAGGCGTCGAAGCGGTGGGCGCCGGACGGCACTGGCAGCACCGCCGACCCTTGGTAGGCGAGGGCCAGGTCCTCCAGGGGCGGCAGCCCGTCCGCGTCGCCGAGGATCTCGCCGACCGGGTTACCCGGGTCGCGGTTGACGTCGTACAGCCTGACGGTGGCGGGGCTGACTCCCGGCTCGGACACGGCGAGGAAGGCGCCGGCGACCGCGACCAGCGGAGGCCGGGTCGTGGCCGGCCCGACCTTGACGAGGGTGGGGGTCGCCCGCACCTCGAGCGCGACGACCCCTCCCTCGCCCGCCCCGCCGCAGCCGTATCCGATCCACAGCCGGTTGTGGGCCTGCGCCAGCGTGGACGGGCACGGATACGCGGACAGATCGATGCGCCGGGTGACGGCGACCGTGGCGGTGTCGATCTCGATCACCTCATGCGTGCCGCTCAGCGTCGCGTACACCTTCCTGGCGCCGTCCGGCGCGGACAGGGCGGTGACTCCCGACAGGCCGCCGATCGTGGTGACGGCCTCGCCGTCGAGGTCCGTGACCACGATCCGGTCGTCGGCGGCGACGAAGACCCTGCCGTGGCCGGTCACCAGGTCCCCGCCCTTGCCCGCGACCCCGAGGTCGGCGACGAGGTCGGCGGCCGCGGCGGCGGGGGCTGGGGCGGCGAGCAGGCTCGCCGCCAGGAGCAGGGACCCGGCCGAGGCGACTAATCGGCCGATGCGTTCAGAGGCTGATGGACGCACATGCACTCCGTTCCGAAAGACGATCTTCGCTCTTCGAACGTATATTCGCATATTGCGGCATCGCCGTGAAGGGCTGGTCGTAAGGCCGTGTAGTCAAGGTCCTGGCGGCGGAGTCCGGTGGCCGTAGCCCGGGCGCAAGCTGCAGGACATCGCGTGCCGGGCCCCGAACCGCTGGCGCCGCAACGCGCGACACACCAGGTCCTCACCGTGATCCGCCGATCCTGCGGCGCGTCACCAAGGGCGAATACTCGGCCGAGTACTACACCGGCTTCCGCCGCCACCGGCGCGACCTCATCGAAGACTCGCATCCGGCCCGGATGGGCCTGGTCGACCCCGCCGCCTTCCGCGCCGCCCTGCTCGCCCCGCAGCGCGACCCCTCCGACGTCGCCGTCCCACAGATGCAGACGCTGGCCTGCGGGACATGGCTACCCGCCACGGACCCTGAACACCCGCAGACGCTGGCGGCTCAACACCACCGCGGCCACCATCCTGCGCGCCCTGCCGGCCGGCACCACCCCAGAGCGGTGGTCCATCCGGGTGCGGGGGGACGAGCACAGGCGGGTTGCGCCGGGCAATCGCGGGTCAGCGCTGCATGTCGATGATGAGCTTCCCGCGGACTCCGCCGGCTTCGAGTCGCCGGTGAGCCTCTGTGACGTCGCCGATCGGGTAGACGGTGTCGATCACAGGGCGGATGCTGCCCGCCTCGGCGGAGGCGGTGAGCTCGGCGATCCGCGCGGGGGAGGGGTTGTTGCTGAAGAGTTTCATGCGCCTGGGCGAGAGGGCGGCTCGCAGTCCCGTGGTGACCATGGAGGCCAGGATGCGGTCCTGGTCGAAGGCGAGCGCGACCATGCGTCCACCCCGGGTGAGCCGGGACTGGTAGGCCCCGAGGTCGGTGCCCACGACGTCGAGGATCACATCGTAATGACCGAGGTCCCGCGGCCGGGTCGTGCGGTAGTCCAGGGCCGCGTCGGCGCCGAGTTCGGTGACCCAGCCGAGATTGCGTGCGCCGGCGAGCGCGGTGACGTGGGCGCCGAGCGCCTTGCCCAGTTGCACGGCGATGCTGCCGACGCCGCCCGTGGCGCCGCGGACCAGGAGCCGTTCACCGCCGGCCAGGCGGGCCTTGTCGGTCAGGGCGGTCAGGGCGGTGGTGCCCGACGAGGGCAGGGCGGCGGCGTCCAGCAGGCTCAGGTTCTCGGGTGCTCGGGCGAGCCGCTGTTCGGGGACGGTGACGTAGTCGGCGATGGCGCCGAAGGCGAAGTGCGGCATCAACCCCCACACCTCCTCCCCCTCTCTCCAGGCGTGCACTCCGGAGCCCAGGGCCGCGATGCGGCCGGTGAAGTCGCCTCCCAGGCCGCGGGGGAAGCGGGCTCGGGCGACGCCGGGGAGTCTGCCTGCGCGGAAGGCGAGTTCTCCGGCGTCCACGCTCGCGGCGCGGACCTCGACGAGCACCTCTCCCGGCCCGGGCTCCGGCGTGGGCACGTCGTTGACGCGCAGCACCTCAGGAGGGCCGAAACGGGTGTATTGGACGGCACGCATGATCTCTCCCAGTCGTTCCGAACCGTAAGTGGGCTGGCGGCCCACTTACGGTTCGGCTACTCTAACCGGAGCGCCAGCCCACTTGTCAAAACCTGGAGGAGGCCATGCCCCACACCACCCGGCGACGGCCCCTGCGTGCGGACGCCCAGCGCAACTACGACCGCATCGTCAGCGCGGCCCGGGACGTCTTCGCACGTGACGGCGCCGGCGCCGCCCTGAAGGAGATCGCCCGTCAAGCCGGGACGGGATCGGCGACGCTGCACCGCCTCTTCCCCTCCCGTCGAGCTCTGCTCGAAGCCGTCTTCCACGACCGCGTCGAGGAGTTGTGCGCCATGGCGGCACAACGCGCCGAGGAGAGCGAGCCGGGCCCCGCGCTCCTGGCCTGGCTGGGGGACCTCAACACCTACGCGGGCACCAGTCGCGGTCTGGCCGCCTCGCTGCTGCACGACGGCCGGGATGCCGACCTGCTGGAGCAGAACGAGGGCTGCCAGGCGATGATCACAGATGCGGCGCGCGAACTCCTGCGACGAGCACAACAAGCAGGCGCCGTACGCCCAGGGATCCGCGCCGAGGACCTGCTCGCGCTCATCAACGCCATCTCACTGGCCACCGAGCATCACGAGGACGACGATCAGGGAGACCGGCTGCTGGACATCGCGATCAAGGGCATCAGCGGCCGGTCGGCATGACGGATCAGGTGGGTCCACACCCGGCCGGGGCGCAGGGTGTCAGTGGCGCATGGCACTGTGACGTCCATGAAGGTGAGCGTGCGTGAAGCCGTCCTCGACGCCGGACGGGCCCTTGACCTACCCGAGCCGGTGGCCGAGGCGTTCATCCGCCTCCTGCGCCCCTGTGTCTACCTCTGCCCCCATGACGAACTGCCGGAAGAGCTGAAGAAGAATGCCCGTCCGGCCGCTCGGGCCCTCGGGCTTCCCCATCTGCCCGAGGACCTGGAACTGCCCTCATACGTGCCGCACGTGGTGACCATCGACTGCGCCGCCCTACCCGCCGGCGTCCTCGACATCGACTTTCCCGCCGACGGCCACCTGGTCGTCCTCGCCGAGATCACCGACCTCGACGAAGGCGTCATCGTCCACCTGCCGCCAGGCACCGAGACCGTCGAACGCCACACGCAGGCGAAGGCTCACGAGTCGTTCCCGCTCTACGCGGTTCCTGGCACCACCTGGTCTGCCGATCTCCGCTGGTCCGACGTTGCGGAAGCGGCCGACTACGCCGAGGGGGACGCCGAGCGGGCCCGCCTGGTGGCCAAGTTCATCGATGACATAGGGGAGATTCCCGACGTCCGATGGAGATTTGACATCCAGCTCGGCGGCTACTCCCGAGCCTGGCACAACCCGGTGGAAGAGCGCGGGAAGGTGCTGTTCGCCTCCATCCCGGAAAGTGCGGTCTTCGGGGACGGCTGCATCACCCTCATCTCGGGGACCCGGGAGCAGATCGCGGAGTTCCGCTACAACGAGCTCGATTTCGACGTCGAGTGCTGACTTCCAAGTCGTGGGCTCGACCAGGCTGATCAAACATGCGGTCAGCGGCGGACGACGCGACGACCGCGCCGTTGCAGCCGTACGGTTCACGAACCTTGCGCCAAGGACGCGGAGGCGGCCTTGAGGAGGGTTTCGGCGGCGGCGGTGCGGGCGTAGAGGACGGAGCGACCGGCGCGATGCGCGCTGACCAGGCCCGCGTCGCGCAGCGCGGTGAGATCGCGGGAGACCCCGGACGCGGAGAGCCCGGTGCGGCGGGCCAGTTCGGTGGTGGAGGCCGGGGCCTCCAGTTCGGCCAGCAGCAGGGTGCGCGAGCGGCCGAGGACGGGGGCGAGGGCGGCGGCTCCGATGGCGGGTCGCGCCTCCCACAGCCGGCCGACGCCACGTGCGGGATAGGCGAGCTGCGGTGGCTCCGGCGGCCTCATCTTCGTACGCAGGCCGGGGCCGGTGAACGCCGAAGGGATCAGCAGCAGCCCAGGGCCCGCTGCCTCCCGGGGCAGGATGCGTTTCCAGCGGGCCACCCTCAGCTCGTTGTCGTTCCACCTCATCGAGTCATGCAGGTCGTTGAGCAGGTGGCCCGCGCCGTGTTCGGCGACCGTGCGGGCCCGGTAGAAGATGTCGGCGTCCAGCACGGCCCGGATCCGTGCCCAATAGGGGGCAAGGGCCAGCTCCCAGTAGGTCTCGATCTCCTGTGTGACCTTGGCCAGGCGGGAAGGTGGGTCGGCGTGCAGGGCCCGCAGGCGGGGGCCGAGATGCCCTTGGTGACGGGCGAGGTGATCGAGATCCTGCCGTACCCGGTCGGCGGGCGAGGCCGTGATCGCGTCCCACTCCTGCCGTGGGGCAGGCGCCGCCCCGCCAGGGGACGGGGTGAGGAAGTCCGGCACGTAGCCGGTGAGCGGGATCAGCTCAGCGAGCCACCCCCGGTCCAGCCCGGCGGTCACCATACGTGGCCGCACCTGGTCGACCCAGGCCCGATGGACCGGATGAGACCTGCCGGACGTCAGCAACCGGAAGCTGGGCGCCACCTCCCACATCGGTGAGACGACGAACCGCACCTGCGCCAGATCGCTCGCCGAGAACGCCAGCTCAGCCAGAACGACCACTCCTCAATGGATTCCGGCATATGTGAATCACTAGCACGCAAGTCTACCGAGTGGAGATCATGCCGCCATGACCTCACAGACGATCTCCGCGACGGCATCGGGCACCTGGAGGCTCGGCGACCGCACGGTCAACCGGATCGGGTTCGGCGCGATGCGCCTGCCGCAGCACGGCGAGGCGCTCACGCCCGACGCCGTCCCCCGCGACCGCGAGCAGGCGATCGATGTGCTGCGCCGTGCGATCGAGCTCGGCGTGAATCACATCGACACGGCCGCGTTCTACTTCTCGCCGCGCCGCTCGGCCAACGAGCTGATCAACAGGGCCCTGGCCCCCTACCCGGATGACCTGGTCATCGCCACCAAAGTCGGGCCAAGCCGCGACCCCGATGGCAACTGGCTGCCACACGCCACCCCCGGGCAACTGCGCGGCCAGGTCGAGGAGAACCTGCGTCAGCTTGGTCGCGACCATCTCGACGTGGTGAACCTGCGTATCGTCGGCACCGGCTCCATCGCCGAACGCTTCGGCGCGCTCGCCGACCTGCGCGACGCCGGGCTCATCCGCCACCTGGGCCTGTCCAACGTCCGCCGCCACCATCTCGCCGAGGCCCAGGGCATCGCGCCGGTGGTCTGCGTCCAGAACATGTACGGCATCGGCGCAACGCCTGAGCAGGAGGAGTTCCTGCGCGTCTGTGGCGAACAGCGCGTCGCGTTCGTGCCGTTCTACTCGATCGCCGGCCACGGACGCACGGCCGGCGCGAGCACCGGGGACAACGACGAGGTGCACGCGATCGCCCGCGCCCGCGGGGTGAGCACCGCCCAGGTCCGGCTGGCGTGGACGCTGCACCGCGGCCCGCATGTCCTGGCCATCCCCGGCACCGGCGACGTCGACCACCTCGTCCAGAACGTGGCCGCCGGATCTCTGTGTCTGTCCGAGGACGAACTGACCGTCCTGGACACCCTCCACCACGAAACAGCGTGAACAACGTCCTGCCCCGGGCGTCAGCGCGACTCAGATGGCGGCGCCGCGGGCAGAGGCCAGGTGGTCGTTCGTGATCGGGCCTCGGCGGCTCGATGAGGTGCGTTCCACCGGTCGGCGATGGTGGCGGCCTGTGCGAAGTGGGCGGCGGCCTCGTCGTCGTGGCCGAGGAAGGCGGCCAGCTCGCCGAGGGTGTGAGCGACCGGGCGCAGCTCCACGGACAGGCTCGTGACGTCCGGCGGGAGGCCGTCGCGGCGCGCAGGCAGCGTCGCGTAGATCTCCTCGGCCGCGGCGCGGTCGTCCAGGGCGATGGCGGCCATCGCGCGGACGGTCGTGGGGAAGGTGAAGAAGTAATCGGGCCGGATCGGGTTCGAGGTGCGTCCCCGGCGGGCTTCGTCGATCAGGCCGTTGGAGTGCAGGGCGAGGACCAGCAGATCGGAGGCGATCGGGCCGAACGCCTCGTGGAAGGCGCGCACCTCCTCCAGGTGCTCGCCGAGGGTGCCGTTGTTCACCCGGATCGCGGCCCGCGCGCGGCCGAGGGCCTCGGCCGCCGCGCGGGGCATGGTGGCCGGGTCGTGGGCCCCGGCGGCGGCGCCGGCCTGGTTGGGCAGCCCGGTGACGCGATAGACGGGCAGGTCGTGCTCGGTGCCGATCGCCACCAACTCGCGGCAGAGGTCGTCGCGTTCGGGCAAGCCGCGGTGGCCGCGGACAAGAACCTGGAGGGCCGCCGCCCGCAGGGCGGGGTGAGGTGGCGAGGTCGAGCGCCTCGCGGGCCGCCGCCAGGGCGGTGGGGTCGTCCTCGCCGACCAGTTCTTCGGCGTAGGCGGCGAGGAGGTGGCTGCGTGCCTCCGGGGCCAGGTCGGTGTGCTTGAGCAGGCGGCTCAGCCTGTCGACGATGGGCCGGTCCACCGTGCCGTACTCGCGGGACTGCCATGGTGCCGGCTCGGTCCAGGCCGTGAACGCGGCGATCATCAAGTCGTCGCGTCCCAGGGACTCGGCGTACTCGACGGCCTGCAGGCGGGTCTGGCGCGCGGCAGGCAAGGCGCCGGACCGGATCCGCGCCCGCAGCAGCCTGCCAGACAGGTCTATGCGCTCCTCCGGGTCGGTCGAGCTCGCGACCGCGTCGGTGAGGAGATCGGCCGGCACGACCTGCCCGCGCGCCGCCACCAGCAACGCCGGCACGCCCCGCTGCCCGAGGCCCGCCCAGGGGCACGGGCTCGCCGCAGACCTCGGCCCCGAACGAGCCCAGCACCCGGACGAAGACCATGATCCGCACATCCCACGTGGACGTTCCAAATCGCTTCCAAATGCCTTCCAAACACCCAGGAGCAGCCTGAACACATCGCAACCGACGAAGGAGCGGGAACAGATGAGCGTCAACACCCAGGACATGGAGATCGTCCACCGCGTGCTCCGCCGTGAGTCACGGCTGCTGGTGGAGCTCGTCGCGGCCGTCGCCCCGGGTGACACCGCTCGCGCCAAGGTGATCGCCGGCCACTTCCGCGTCTACCGGCTGGGCCTGCACAACCACCACGAGGGCGAGGACGAGCTGCTGTGGCCGCCGCTGCTGTCCCGGGTGGACCTGGAGGCCGACATCGTCCTGCGCATGCAGGCCCAGCACGAACGCGTCGCGGCCACCCTGAGCAGGCTGGACGCCGTGCTCCCCGCCTGGGAGGCCACCGCGGGCGCCGACGAACGCGACACCCTGGCGGCCGCCCTCTACGAGCACCGCGCGGTCCTGCTGGAACACCTCGACGACGAGGAGGCCACCCTCCTCCCGCTCGCGGCCAAGCACATCACCCAACAGGAGTGGGCCTCCCTGGGCGACCACCTGGTGAACAACACCCCCAAGCTCACCCTGCTCACGCTCTTCGGCGCCGTCCTGGAGGACGCGAACCCGGCCGAGCGCGCCCTCGTCCTCGGCGGTCTGCCCGCCCCGGTCCGCGCCATCTGGCACGTCATCGGCCGCCCCCGCTACGCCCGCCACATCCGCCGCGTCCGCGGCTGAACCCTGCCCGTCCGAACAAACAAGGAGAACGACCATGTCGCTGAAGAAGCTCAACACCGTCCTGGCCGCCGTCGTCGTCCTGTTCACCCTCTACCTCGGGTTGTCCTTCGTCCTGCCCCTCGGGACGACCTTCCCGGGGCTGGCGAACTGGCCCTCGGACGGCAGCGGCTTCTCCATCGTGAAGGGCAGCCGCGAGATCGGGATGGGCCTGGCCATGGGCATCCTGCTGGTGACAGGCCACCGCCGCCCGTTGGGCTGGGTCCTGCTGATGACGGCCGTCACCCCGTTCGGCGACATGGTCAACGTCCTGGCCCACCACGGATCCACGGCCGCCGCGCTCGGCGTCCACGGCCTGACCGCGGCGCTGATCGCGGTCACGGGGTTGCTGATCCTCCGGGAGACCAGCACCACCCCGGCGACCGCCGCGCAGTCCGCCTGACGTCCGCATTCTCTGACAACTCGAAAAGGGAGACGACAATGACGATCAACGATCTGCGCGGTGTCCTGAAGGGGCGCGTGCTCCTGCCCGGTGACGACGGCTTCGAACAGGCGGCCACCGCGTGGAATCTCACCGTCAGGCAGCCGGTGGCGGCCGTGGCGGAGGCCGCGGACGCCGACGATGTGGCGGCGCTCGTGCGTCACGCGCGGCGGGCAGGTATGACGGTGACCGCGCAGCCGAGCGGGCACGGCGCCTCGGGTGACGTGGACGGCCTGATCCTGTTGCGTACCGGCCTGCTGAACGAGGTGGAGATACGCGCCGAGGAGCGCGTGGTCCGGGTGGGCGCGGGTGTGAAGTGGGGGCAGGTGCTGGCGGCGGCCGGTCCGCTGGGTCTGACCGGCCTGTCCGGCAGCGCGCCGGGGGTCAGCGTGACCGGCTACACGCTGGGCGGTGGGGTCGGCTGGTTCAGCCGCAAGCACGGCTTCGCCTCCGACAGCGTCCGGGCCTTCGACATCGTGGACGCCGACGGCGAGCCGGGCCGGGTGACCGCCGAGTCCGACCCCGACCTGTTCTGGGCCCTGCGCGGCGGTGGCGGCGACTACGCGATGGTGACCGCCCTCGAACTCGACCTGTATCCCGCTCCGGCCCTGTACGGCGGGCGCGTGATCTGGCCGGAGCACCGCACCAGGGAGGTGTACGACGCGTTCCTGGAGATCACCGCCGAGGCGCCGCGTGAACTCAGCGTCTGGATCAACCGGTTCCAGCCGCCCGGCGCGCCGCCGATGGTGACGCTGGATCTGGCCTACCTGGGCGAGGCGGCTCAGGCTGAGGAGCTGCTGGTGCGCGTCGACAAGATCGGAGGCGCGGTCTTCGACAGCCGAGGCGTCGTCCCGGTCGCCGAACTGGGTGGCATCGCCGCCGAGCCGACCGATCCGGCCCCGTCCATCACTCGTGCGGAGCTGCTCACCGGCCTGGACGCGGACGCGGTGGAGCTGCTGCTGGCCAAGCCGGTCGAACCGCTCATCAACGTGCAGATCAGGCACCTGGGCGGGGCGCTGGCCGAGCCGGGCGGCGCGGCCGGTGCGAGCGGCGCGGTGGCTGAGCCGTACCTGCTCGGACTGGTGGGTCTCGGCCTGCCGCACACGGCCGACGCGACCCGCGCCAAGCAGGCCGAGATCGTGGCCGACCTGGACGCCTACATCGGCGGCCGCAAGCCGTACACCTTGCTGTCCCCCGGTGACACGGCGGCGCAGTCCTTCGCCGGCGGCACGCTCGCGCGGCTGCGGGAGATCAAGCGGGCCCGCGACCCGCACAACGTGTTCCGCGCGAACTACCCGGTGCTCGGATAGATCGGCTCCCAGCAGGTCACGGCCCCTCCGCCCGCCACGGCGGCGGGGCCGTACCGCACCCGCTCCCGCTCCACCGACAGCGCGGCCGGCAACGTCACCGCGGACGCCTGCGAACCGCGCGCACGGCGCCGCAGATGCGACGGCAACTCGACCGCAGCCCGCGCCCGCCAGCACCAAGGCATGGAACAACGAGGACGCGCAGGCCCTGGTGGCACGGCCCGGCCGGTGGCCCGCACCACCGCCTTGGCGATCACACAGCAGCGCGAGTGGTCGTCGACGCCGGTCACCACCTTGACCTCACGCCCGTCAGCCGGCAGCACGCCGCCGACGACGTCCGTCTGCCACAACTCCATCGGCGCCTCACGCCGCCAACGGCGCAAGACCCTCGCACCCGGCTCGACCAGCCCGTGACGCACCAGCGCCCGATGCACGCCACGGCGCCCGGCCTCGTGCGCCAGCCGGACCGGCCCCCACCGCGCATGCTGACGCCGCAACTCACACACCAGCACCTCCACCTCCGCCCGCATCTGCGACGGAGACGAACGCGGCCGCCGCGAACGGTCCACCAGCCCGCCGAGCCCCGCCTGCCGACAGCGCGACACCCAGCCCGACAACGTCTGCCGCGCCACCCCACCTGCCGGGCGACGCCGCAACGACGCAGGACAGACGGGCCGAAGACAGCACCTGTCACCCAGGTCTTGGGATCGACGTGTCAAGCATGTCCCGGGACAGGACACGGATGAAAACATGACACAAGGCGTCGGGTTTCAGAGTGATCATCAATGCACCGGTCGGCGCCGATGTGGGTGTGGACCGGGGGGAATCAACTTGTTCGACATGGGTGGGAGTCCGTCCGCCCGTGTTCTGCTGTGTTGCGAGAGGGTGGATCAAGGTTGACTGCGTTCGTACGGGACGTCGCCACTATGGGGCGAGAGGCCATCGAGGTGGTGGGGGCTCGTACCAACAATCTGCGGGACGTGTCGGTGAGCATCCCCAAAGGGTGGCTCACCGCCTTCACCGGGGTGAGCGGCAGCGGCAAGACCTCGCTGGCCATCGACACCCTGCACAACGAGGCCCAACTGCGGTACCTGGAGGGGCTTTCGCCGTTCGTGCGGCAGTACATCACCCAGCGCAATCGGCCGAAGGTCGACCGCATCCTGGGACTCGGCGCGACGCTCGCAGTCGACCAGCGCCGCCTGAACCGCAACCCCCGGTCCACGGTCGCGACGATCACCGGCATCGACGGGCATCTGGGACTGCTGTACTCGCGCCTTCCGGGGATCGGCGCGGAGCCGGCGGCGCAGAGCGTCAACGGGCCTCTGACGACCGCTCATTTCGACCGCAACTCCCCGGAAGGCAGCTGCGCGGACTGTCACGGCGTGGGCGGGCGCTGGCGGGCGCAGGAGGACCTCATCATCACCCATCCGGAGCTTCCCCTCTTCGAGGGGGCCTCGCCCTGGTACGCCAAGTGGCGGTCGGGGGAGCACGCGTTCGTGCCGGCGCTCGCCGACAAGCGCGGCGTGGACCTCGGCCTGCCATGGCGGTCGCTGCCGGAGGAGTTCCGCCACTGCGTGCTGTACGGCACAGGTGAGGAGAAGGTCGAGGCGACCGTCGACATGACCAGCAAGAAGGAGACGGTCTCGGTGACCTACACCTCCAGCCAGCCGCTGCGGGGGGCGCTGGCCGAGGTGGAGCGGGTGTTCTTGAACGCCCAGACCGCCAGCGCCAAGCAGCGCTACCTGCCGTACATGCGCAAGCAGCCGTGCGGCACCTGCGGCGGCAGCGGGTACGACCAGGTGGCCCGGTCCGTGCGGCTCGGCGGGCTGACCTTTCCCGACCTGCTCCAGGTGGACGTACGGGAGGTACGCAGCTGGGCCGAGCGGGTGGCCGGCGACCTGGACGCCCGGCAGCGCGAGGTGGGTGAGCCGCTGCTGCAGGACCTGGGCCGCAGACTCGGGATCCTCGACCGCCTCGGCCTGGCCCATCTCCAGCTGTCCCGGAGCGCGGCGACACTGTCCGGGGGCGAGTTGCAGCGAACCCGGCTCGCCGCGCAGCTCAGCACCGAGCTGAGCGGCATCGTCTTCGTCCTGGACGAGCCCGGGACCGGGCTGCATCCGGCGGACAAGGCGCACCTGCTCGACATCACCCTGGAGCTGCGCAAGGCCGGCAACACGGTGCTCCTGGTCGAGCACGACCCCGAACTGATCGCCCGGGCCGACTGGGTGATCGACATGGGGCCCGGAGCGGGCCGCCTCGGCGGTGAGATCCTGGTGTCGGGGCTTCCCTCCGACGCGGCCGCCCACCCCACGTCACTGACCGGACGCTACCTGGCCGGTGAGGGGCCACGGCTGCGCCGGACCTGCCGTCCGGCCGGGGATGACACCGGCTGGGTGGAGCTGCACGGCCTGCGTGCGCACAACGTGACCGCAGAGGTGGTGCGTTTCCCCGCCGGCCGGCTCACCTGCCTGACCGGGGTGAGCGGCAGCGGCAAGAGCAGCCTGCTCGGCGCGCTCGCGGCGAGCGTGGAGGCCGCTCTGAACGGGACGACGATCGACACCGTGCGACAGGTGACCGGCCTGGAAGGGTTCGACTGGGTCGCCGTCGTCGATCAGGAACCGCTCGGGCGCACGCCGCGATCCAACCCGGCCACCTACAGCAAGGCGTTCGACGTCGTCCGTAAGCTGTTCGCCGAAACCGACATGGCACGCGCACGTGGGGTCAACGCGTCCTGGTTCAGCTTCAACACCGCGGGCGGTGGCCGCTGCGAACCCTGCACCGGTTATGGCCGCAAGCTGGTCGACATGCACTTCCTGCCGGATGTGTGGGTGGTCTGCGACGCATGCCAGGGGCGGCGCTACACGCCGGAGGCCTTGGAGATCAAGTACCAGGGATTGGCCATCGATCAGGTGCTGGAGCTGACCGTCGCCGAGGCGGTGGAGCAGTTCCCCGAACCCCGGCAACTCGCCGAAACCCTGGGAGCCTTGCACCAGGTCGGGCTCGGCTACCTGCAGCTCGGCCAGAGCGCCACGGAGTTGTCCGGCGGCGAGGCGCAGCGGCTGAAGCTGGCGTCCGCCATCCAGCGCGGTGCCGCGGGCCGCAAGGCCGGTCTTGTCGTTCTCGACGAACCCGTCTCGGGCCTGCACCCCTCTGACATCCAGCGTGTGGTGGATGCGTTCGACGTGTTGCTCGACTCGGGCAACACCGTCGTCGTGGCCGAACATGACATCCCCGTCGCCGCGTCCGCGGACTGGGTGATCGACCTGGGGCCGGGAGCCGGTCCGGACGGGGGCGCGGTGGTCGCGGAGGGCACCCCGGACGCCATCGCAACCGCGAACACCCCGACCGCCGGCTACTTCCGGCGGTACGCGGCGGGCCTGCCGCTCCTGGAAGGGCCGCGGCTCGGGTCCGTGTCACCAGCCGCACAGTGGTTGTGAGGGACACCAGGCCGCGATGCCGCGCTGGAACAGGTCGTTGAGGACGATGAGCCCTTCCAGGAGGTTGCGGCCGAGCCGGTCGGGGGCGTTGGAGTTCACCCACGCGGCACCGGCGCGGAAGGCTTCCCCAACGAGTCGATCGGGGTGCGCGTCGGCCCCGGCCCGGATCATGCGCACCGCCGTCGCGGGGCCCAGGGGACGCGACGTCGTCCATGACGGCGCGAGGGATCTCGTGCAGCCGGTTCAGCGAGGTCAGCGTGGATCTCCAGCTTCGAGGCCCGGTTCCGGCAGGGACGGCTGGTGGTGGGGCGCGAACGTGTCAGACGGCCGGGCGGCCGCAGGTGACGTCCTCACCGGGCAGGACACCGTCGGCCAGGTAGCTGGTGACCTTGGTGTCGACGCAGGCGTTGCCCGCCGCGAGGTAGACGCCGTGGCGGAAGGCGCCGGTCAATGTGATCATGCGGGAGCCGGTCAGCGCCCGGTGCATGGCCTGCTGGCCCGGATAGGGCGTCGCGGGGTCGCCGGCCGCGCCGACGATCAACGCCGGTACGGCGTTGCCGATCCTCGTGGGCGCTTCAAGCGGCTTGACCGGCCAGAACGCGCACGGGGAGATGTTGCGGACGAGCGGTCCGAACAGTGGTTCGGCGGTGCGGTGCCGCTGGATGTCGCGGTAGTAGGTCGCCGGGTCGCGGGGTGCGGCCCGGTCACCGCACAGGATCGCCGTGCCCGCCCGGTCCGAGGCCTTTCCGGCACCGGTGAACAGGCCGTCGAGGAACTCCTTCAGCGAGGCGGGCGGCGGTGTCTCGCCGCCGCGGCTCAGCGCCCGCGCCTCCTCGGCGAGGACGGCATAGGACTGCGGGCCGTCGCTGTAGAGGCGTGCGAACAGCCAGTACGGCACGACATGGGCATCGACGCGGTATGCGCCGATCTGCACGGGATGCCGGTTGATCTTCTCTACGGTCGCCAGGACGGCGTCACGTGACCCGCCCAGCCCGTACTCCTTGTCATGTGACGCACCCCAGGACGCCCAGCGCCGCAGCGCGGCGTCGATCGCGGGGGCGGCGCGTGAGAACATGCGCGGGCCGTACACCCGCGGGTCGACGGCGCTGTCGAGCACCACCCGGTCGGCCCGCGAGCCGAACATCTGCAGGTAGGTCGCACCCAGGTAGGTGCCGTAGGAGTAGCCGAGGTAGGACAGCTTCTGCTCGCCGAGCGCGGCCCGGATCACGTCCATGTCGCGGGCGGTGTTCCTGGTCGTGGCGTACGGCAGGGTCTGGAGATTGCCCTTGGCGCAGCCCGCCGCCAACTGTTCGGCGAGGCGCCCCCCCTCATCGAAGGCACGCCGGTCGGGTCCCGCCGAGCGGAGGAAGGTGTCGGTCTGCCACCGGCAGCTGATCGGCGTGCTGCGGCCGACGAATCGGGGGTCCATGCCCACCAGGTCGTAACGGGCCGCGACCTCGGGCATCTCCTTGCCCAGGAGCGTCATCGGGAGGCCGGAGCCTCCCGGACCGCCGGGGTTGAGCAGCAAGACGCCGCGGCGCCGGGAGGAATCGGTGGCCTTGATCCGGGAGAGCGCGATGGAGAGGGTCCGCCCCTGCGGTCTGCGGTAGTCCATCGGGACCAGAACGGTGGCGCATCGAGCACCGGCGGCGTCCATCTGTTCGCCCATCTGATCGCCGGGTCCGGTTGCGCAGGCGCGCCAGGTGATCGTCTGATGGTGGAAGCGGTCCAGGGGGGTGGCCGCCTGCGCCGGTCCGGCGGCGCCCAATCCGATTCCGGCCGTGAGTGCCACTGCGGCAGCCGTTCCACTCTTGATGAGGAGCATGCGTCATTCCTTGGTGAAGGGGTTGTTTCCTGCGGATCCGGCACGCGTCGAATTCCGACGCTCCGGTCATGATGTGTCCGGTCTCAGGGGTGCCCCCTGTTGATCATTGATCACCGGCTGTATCCAAACTAGGGGCCTGACCAGCCCCTGGACATCGTGCGGAAGGTCGATCCGGGCCCTGCCACCGGCACACCAACCGCCCGCTTCTCTGCAACCGCTGCCCTAACGACGAGTCCTCCCAAAGGAGGACAAAGCGGGTCACGCTGGCGGCTACCTTCGTCTCATGAACGTGGTGCGACGATGGGGCCGCTGGTGGCGCGGCTTGCCGGTGCTGGTCGCCGACAGCCTGCTGGCCGGTGTGTCGACCGCGCTGGCGGTGACGCAGGCCGCCTCGTCCGCCCATGACCCGGTCGTGCTGGCGTACCTGCTGGCGGTGCTCACCAGCGCGCCGCTGGTGCTGCGCAGGCGCCACCCCGTCCCCGTCCTCGCGGTGATCACGGCGGGCCTGATCGGCTGCGGCCTGGCCGGCTACCCCAACGGATTCCAGGCCCCGCCGGTGCTGGTCAGCCTCTACACCGTCGCGGCCTACCGCCGGGAGGGCTACCGCGACGGCGTCCTGGCCCTGGTGTTGATGGCGGGCATCCTCGTTCCCGACCTGATCAGGTCCGGACTGACCTTCGCGATCGTCAAAAGCCTGGTCGAGAACGCGCTTCAGCTCGGCGCGGCCTGGGCCATCGGGGAGGGGGTGCGCAGCCGCCGGCTGCGCCACCAGGACCTCATCGAGCATGCCCGCCACCTGGAGATCGAACGCGAGGAGAAAGCCCTGCGAGCGGTCGCCGAAGAACGCGTGCGCATCGCCAGGGAACTGCACGACGTGGTCGCCCACCACCTGTCGGTCGTCTCGATCCAGTCCGGTGCCGGCGGCCGCCTGATCGACACCGAGCCCGACGCCGCACGCGAAGCATTCACCGCGATCGCCGCCACCACCCGCGAGGCACTGGCCGAACTCCGGAACATGCTGTCGGTCCTGCGCCTCACGTCCGACACCGGCGAGGACTCCTACGCCCCGCAGCCGGGGCTGGCCCAGCTGGACACGCTGCTGGAACGCTCCCGCCTGTCCGGCCTGTCGATCCGGCGGGAAACCTCCGGTCAGGTACGCCCGCTGCCGCCCGGCGTGGACCGGTGCCTGTACCGCATCACCCAGGAATCATTGACCAACGTGCTCAAACACGCCCCACACGCCGACGTGACCCTCACCCTGACCTACCAGCCCGCCGCGGTCACGCTGCAGGTCGGCAACAACGGCCCGGCCACCACCGGGCGCAGCGCCGACGGGCACGGCCTGATCGGCATGCGCGAACGAGCCACCCTCTACGGCGGCACCCTCACCGCCGGCCCACGTACGGACGGCGGCTTCACCGTGACCGCGCACCTGCCCGCCTCCCCACTCGCCGAGCCCGCTTTCGCCACGGCCCACCCGCAGCAGAGCGCACTACGGCCCGGGGCACCCCGATGACCGGCCCCGACACCGACCGCGGGACCATCCGCGTCCTGGTCGTCGACGACCAGGCCCTGGTCCGCGCGGGCCTGGTCGCCCTCCTCCGCACCGACGCCGCTCTCGCGGTCGTCGGCGAGGCCGCCGACGGCCACGAAGCCATCGCCCAGGCCGCGGCGACCGCCCCGGATGTCATCCTGATGGACATCCGCATGCCCAACCTGGACGGCGTCGCCGCCACGCGCCACATTCTCGCCCACGCCGCCGGCCCGGCACCGAAGATCCTCATCCTGACCACCTTCGACCTGGACGAACACGTCTTCGCCGCCCTGCGCGCCGGCGCCTCGGGATTTCTGCTCAAGGACACCCCCGCCGACCAGATGCTGGCCGCGATCGCCACGGTCGCCCGCGGCGAGGTGCTGCTGGCGCCCAGCGTCACCCGGCGCCTGGTCCACCATTTCGTCACGGCGCCCGAACCCGACCGGCGCCGGCCCGAGGAACTCGCCCGGCTCACCAGCCAGGAAACCACCGTGCTCCACCTGGTCGGCCAGGGCCTGACCAACCAGCAGATCGCCACCCGTCTGAACATCGCCGAGGCCACCGTCAAATCCCACCTGGGCCGCCTCATGACCAAGCTCAAGCTGTCCAGCCGCGCCCAAGCCGTGGTCATCGCATACGAGACCGGCTTGATCGTCCCTGGAGCCGGAGACCGCACCTGATGCCCGGCAACTCACCGGTTCGGGGCCCCTCAAGTGAGGCACTTCCCCACGGCTTCCCGCCCCCAGGCGCCGGAACCCGGCGCGGGGATCACCGATCCGCAGTCACTGCGGGCCGCGGAGACCGTCGCCACCGGCTCACGCGGATATGACGGTGCCGAGAAGGTACATGGCCTGAACGGTGTCAAAACGGCGGACCGGGCGGGACGCGGTGTGCGCGTCCCGCCCGGTGGTGTTCAGCCCGGCGGTGTTCAGCGCAGCAGGTCGAGGTCCACGGCGGCGGCCATGGCCGCGAAGCCCGCGGCGTTGGGGTGGATGTGGTCGCCCCGGTCGTAGGCGGGCAGGTAGCGCAGCGGGTCCGCGGGGTCGGCCAGCGCGCTCGCGAAGTCCACGACCCCGTCGAACGCGCCGCCGGTGGTGATCCAGGTGTTGACGGCCTGGCGTTCGGCCTCCAACGCCTCGTCGTACCCGGCGCTGCCCTTCAGCGGCGGGAGCGTCCCGCCGATGATCCGCGCGCCCGCCGCGTGCACCCGGTCGGCGATCTGGCGGTAGGCGGTGACGAGCCGGCCGGCTGTGGCACGGTTGCGCAGGTCGTTCGTGCCTTCGAGGAGCAGCACGTACCTCAGGCCGTCGCGGGTGAGCACGTCGTGCTCCAGCCGGTTCAGCACGCTCAGGCCGTCCTGTGCGGTGTCGGCCAGCACGCGGTTGCCGCCGATGCCCACGTTCACGACGGCGGGGTCGCGTCCGGGGACGGCGGCGAGCCGGGCCGCCAGATGGTCCGGCCAGCGCTCGAACCCGTCGACGGCCGTGCCGGAGCCGTCGGTGATGGAGTCGCCGAGCGCGACCAGCGTCTCGTGCGTGGGACCGTGGGTGACGGCGACCGCGTTGAGGAAGAGCCAGCTCCTCACCGTGGTGGTGAACGAGCCGCCGTCCTCGTCGGCGGTGTGGTCGCCGGTCGTGAGGTAGTTGGTCTGCACGGCGGAGCGGTGCCAGGTGGCCGGCCCGGTGGCGTCCGGGAGGTAGATGCTGACGGCCAGGTCCTGGCCGCTCCTGACCTTCAGCTCCACCGGGTCGCTGGAGACGTCCTGACCGGCGGGGACCGTCACCGAGGGCGCGCCGCCGAAGGCGAGCCGCCTCAGTGTGCCCTCGGCCAGCGCCGGGCCGGAGCTGCGCAGTGCCACGGTGGCGGCGCCGAAGGTCACCGGCCGGTCGCCATGGAGGTTGGAGAGCCGGACGCGCACCTGGTCGCCGTCGCCGCGCATCCGTACGACCATGCGGATGCTCTGGTTCTCGTACGCGGGCGGCACGACGGCGGCGGCCGAGGAGTGCAGGGAGGTGGCCCAGGCGTCGGCCCAGTGCCCGCCGGCCCGCGCGGGAAGCGCGATCGGCGCGGTCAGCGCGACGCCGAGCAACGCGGTGAGCAGGCGCCGGGGGGTCATGGAGGCGTTCTTCACGGGAGCAGAAGGTCGGTGACCAGCGGCAGGTGGTCCGAGGCGTCGGTGCTCACCAGCCAGGCCGAGCGCACGTCGGAGCCCTTGGGCACGAAGACGTAGTCGAAGCGCCACGTGTTCGCCGCCGACAGGCCGGGGCCCACGCCGACCCGTGCCCACACGTCGTCGTACCGGTCGGTGAAGGTCTTGATGCCGGGGAAGGACGGAACGGCGTTGGTGTCGCCGAGCAGGATGACCGGCTGGGCCGACTGGGCGAGCCGGGCCGTGATGGCGTCGGCCTGCTCCTGCCACTCGGCGTCGCTGGTGTGCTGCATGTGCGAGTTGCCCAGCCGTACCTGCTTGCCCTGGATGTTGACGACGACCTCCAGCAGGCCGCGCGGCTCGCTGCCGGTGTACTGCGGAAGGCGGGTGTTGCTCGATTCGAGGATCGGCCAGCGGGACAGGAACGCGGTGCCGTACTGCCTGCGCGGCCGGCCCGGCTCCAGCGGGTCCAGGTCGTAGTTGGCGCCGTACGCCTGGTGCATGCCGAGCATGCCGGCCAGCTCGCCGGCGGTGTCGAGCCACTCGCTGCGCGCGCGGAAGTGCTTGTCGACCTCTTGGAGGCCGATGACGTCCGGGTCGATGGCCTCGATCATCTCGGCGGTGTGCCGGAGGTCGAAGACGTTGTCGGGACCGGCGCCGTAGTGGATGTTGAAGGTGGCCACGCGGATGACCCCGCGCCGGATCCTGCGCTTCTCCACGGTCGCGGAGGCGGGCATCGCGGCCAGTCCGACGCCGGCCGCCGCCACGGCGCCGGCGCCGAGCAGACCTCTCCTGCTGATGCTCATGATGGGGGGTTCCTTTCCGGGGGTTACTTGAGCGCGCCGGACGTGAGCCCGGCGACGATCCTCTTCTGGAAGACCAGGACGAGGATCACGAGGGGGATCGTGACGACGACCCCCGCGGCCATCTGGGTGCCGAACGGGGTGTCGAAGTCGGAGGCTCCGCCGAACTGGGCCACCCGCACGGTGGCGGTCTGCATGTCCGCCTTGCTGATCATGGTCAGCGCGATCATGAACTCGTTCCAGGTGGCGAAGAAGGCCAGGATGGCCGTGGTGAACACGCCCGGCGCGGCGATCGGCAGGATCACCCGCCGGAACGCGCCCCAGCGGGTGCAGCCGTCGATCGTGGCGGCCTGCTCCAGCTCGTGCGGCATCTGGCGGAAGAACGCGGTGAGCGTCCAGACGGCCAGTGGCAGCGCGAACGACATGCTCGGCACGATCATCGCGTGGTAGGTGTTGATCCAGCCCAACTCGGTGAAGAGCTTGAGCAGCGGCACGATCAGCAGCGCGCCGGGGAACATCGAGGTGCCCATGATCAGGCCGAGCACGAGGTTCTTGCCGCGGAAGGTGAGCCGGGCCAGCGCGTAGGCGCAGCAGACGCCGAGGACCAGCGTCAGCGCGGTGGTGCCGGCCGACACGATCAGGCTGTTGAGCAGTGCCCGGCCGAAGTCGCTGTGCCCGGAGAACACCGCGGTGTAGTTCTCCAGTGACGGCGGCGACGGCCAGGGCGTGGTGGAGAAGATGTCGCCGGTGCGCCGCAGGCTGGAGACGACCATCCAGTAGAACGGCGCCAGACAGTACACCACGACGAGCCCGGCCCCCAAGGCCCTCTTCATGCCGTCCTCTTCCTTGATCGTGCGTCGGCGAGCAGGTCGGCGCCGAGCAGGCGGACGAAGACGAACACCACCACGGCCACGTACGAGATGAGCACGATCCCGTAGGCGGCGGCCGATCCGTATCGGAGCTGGGTGGCCTCGTCCCAGACCAGGGCCGACAGGGTCTCCACGGACAGCTTGCCCCGGCCGATCATCACGAACGGCAGGTCGAACATGGCCAGCGCGTCGAGGATGCGGAACAGGACCGCCACCACCAGCGCGGGCCTGACCAGCGGCAACGTGATGCGCCAGAACGTCTGCCAGGCCGAGGCGCCGTCCACCTTCGCGGCCTCGTACACCATCGTGGGGATGATCTGCAGCCCGGCGAGCACCAGCAGCCCGACGAACGGCGCGGTCTTCCACGTGTCGGCGATGACGACGGCGAGCTTGGCCTGGACGCCCTCGGTGGTCCACAGGATCTTCTCGCCGATGACGGCGTTGGCCACGCCGTCGGCCTGGAACACCCACCGCCACATCAGGCCGGAGATGGCGGTCGGCACCGCCCAGGGGATGAGGATGCTGGCCCGCACCAGGCCGCGGCCGCGCAGGACGTTGTGCATGACCAGCGCCATCGCGACGCCGAGCACGGTCTCCAGCGAGACGGTGACGACGGTGAAGACCGTGGTGTTGGCCAGGGCGTTGAGGAAGCGCTCGCCGACCAGCTCGGCGTAGTGCGCCAGGCCGACGAACCGTTCGCCCTCGACGACGAAACCGTCGGCGTCCAGGCCCTCGCCCCGGACGTACATCGACTCCCGCGCGGCCGCGACCAGCGGGTACAGGACCACCAGGGCGAGGGCGAGCAGTGTCGGGGAGATCATCAGTGCGGTGAACCACCGCGAGCCGCGCCTCATTGCTTGAGCAGCCCCGACAGTTGCTGCTGCAGCCCGGACAGCGCCTGGTCGACGGCCACCTCGCCGGACAGCGCCGGGTAGACGGCGTTCTGGATCGCCGCGGTCACGTCCCCGTACTTGACGGCGACCGGCCGGGGCTTGGCCGCGACGATGCCGTCCTTCAGGGAGGGCAGGTACGGGTACTGCTTGACGAGCTCCGGGTCGTCGTAGAGTGCCGCGCGGGCGACGGGTGTGCTGTTGACCGTGGCCCAGGTCTTCATCTGCTCGGGCGAGGTGAGGAAGGCCAGGAAGTCCTTGGCGGTCTCCTTGTGCTTGGAGAAGGCGGAGATCGCCAGGTTCGCCCCGCCGAGGGTGCCGCTGCCCGGACCGTCGAGGCCGGGAATGGGGGCGACCCCGACCTTGCCCGCCACGGGGCTGTCGGCGGCGTTGGCGGTGCCGTACAGCGAGGCCCAGCTGCGGGCGAAGAGCACCTTGCCGCTCTGCAGGGCGTTCTTGACCTCGTCCTCCTTGAAGGTGATGCCCTCCTTGGGGATCATGCCGCTCTTGAGTCCGTCGACGAGGAAGGCCAGTCCCGCCTTGGCGGCGTCGGTGTCCAGGTGCGGCACGCCGGACTCGTCGGCCACGGTGCCGCCTGCGGACTGCACGGCCTCGGAGAAGGAGACGGTCAGGCCCTCGTACTTGTCGAGCAGGCCCGCGTAGCAGGACATCTCCTTGTGCCCGGGCAGCACCTCGTCGCAGGTCTTCTTCATCTCGGCCCAGGTCGTGGGGGCCTTGTCGACCAGGTCGCCGCGGTAGTAGAGCAGGCCGGTCCCGGTGAGCCAGGGCATCGCGTACAGGGTGCCTCGGTAGGTGGCGGTCTGCAGGGTGGGGGCGAGGAACTCCTCGGCCTTGAACGTGCCGGCGGCGATGGGGTCCACCCAGCGGTTGGCGGCGAACTCGGCCGTCCAGACGGCGTCCAGCATGATGACGTCCATGGCGTCGGACTTGGTCTGCGCGTTGTTGATCAGGCGCTGCCGCTGGCTGTCGGCGTCCTTGGGCTGGATGTCCAGGGTCACCTGCTGGTCGGGGTGGGCCGCGTTCCAGGCGTCGATCACCTTTCTGGTCGCGGCCTCGTGGCTCTGGGTGTCGACGATGGTGATCGGGCCGCGTCCATCGGCGGGCGATTCCTCCTCGTCGGCGCCGCACGCGGTGGTCGTGGCGAGTGTCAGCGCGCAGGCGAGCAAGAGGGTCTTCTTCATCGTGGTTCCTTCAGGGTGACGACGGTTCCGGTGAGGCGGGCTTCCTCGGCCGCCCACGCGATCTCGTGGCTGTGCAGGCTTTCCCGGGGGTCGGAGAGGATGGGGGAGGGGTCGTTGCGGGTGAGGGCGTCCAGGAACGCCGTGACCAGGCCCTGGTCGCCGCCGCTGTGACCGTCCGCGGGCGGGTTGGTGTCGATGACCTCGACGTCCCCGGTCACGAAGTCGGTGACGGTGAGCCGGGCGCCGTCCCCTTCGAGGGAGCCGTGTGTGCCGAAGATGCGGGTCTGGCGCGGGGTCTTGGGGGAGAAGGCGGTCATGGTGAACGAGGCGGTCGCGCCGCCGTCGAAGTCGAGGTTGACCACCTGGTGGTCGACCACGTCGTTGTCGCACGCGTAGACGCACCTGCCGTAGGGGCCCTCGCGCAGTGCGCGCAGCACGCCCGCCTCGGTGGTGTCCTCGCTCAGCACGGTCAGCGGCCAGCGGTCCTGGCTGCCCACGAAGGGCAGGTAGATGCGCTGCGCGTCGTAGGGGCAGGTGTCCGCGACGGCGCAGTCCAGGCAGCGCTCCGCCGCGCCCGCCGGCTGGTTGTCGGCCGTGAAGTGCTTCAACCCGCCGAACGACGACACCCGTGTCACCCGGCGGCCCATCACGTACGTCAGCCAGTCAAGATCGTGGCACGATTTGGCCAGCAGCATGAACGTGGCCTGATCGGTGCGGCGCCAGTTGCCGCGCACATAGGAGTGGGCGTGATGCCACCAGCCGACGGGCTCCAGGTGCTCGATGTTGACGATCTCGCCGAGCCGTCCGCTGTCGAGCACGTCCTTCACCCCGCGGGTGTAGGACGTGTAGCGCATCACGTGACAGACGGCGAACAACACGCCCGCCCGTTCGGCGGCCGCGACGATCCTGCGGCAGTCCTCCAGCCGGATCGCCATCGGCTTCTCCAGCAGGATGTGGTAGCCGAGCTCGGCGAAGCGCACCGCCGGTTCCACGTGGCCGGCGTCCAGCGTCGCGATCACCACCGCGTCCGCGAGCCGCGGCTGCTCGGCGAGCTCCCGCCAGTCGCCGAAGCCCACGGCGTCCGGGTGCTCGGCGAGCAGTCCTTCCCGGCGTCCCGGATCGGGCTCGGCCACGGCGGTGAGCCTGGCACGGCCGTCCGCCGTCGCATATCGCGTGTATCTCGTCCCCCGGTCGCCCGCACCGACCAAGGCCAGCCCAACCTGTCGCATATCCCCAACTCCAATTATGAGAAGACGCGACGTAAAGCTAGAGTTCGCGTAGTCCTACCGTCAAGGGGCCTTATGAGAAGTCTCGGTGTTACCAACGACACCGCCCTGCTGCGCCGCCTCAACACGCGCGCCACCCTGCACGCCCTGCGCCAGGGCGGGCCGCAGACGCTGACCCAGCTCGCACGCGCCGCCGGCCTGTCGCGGCAGACGGCTGAGGTGGCGCTGTCCGACCTGACCGAGCGGGGGCTCGCGGAGGAGGCCGCGCCGACCGAAGGCAGGGCCGGGCGGCCCGCCCGCCGCTTCAGGTTCAGGTCCGAGGCCGGTCACGTCGTCGGCCTGGACGTGGGGCCGCGGCGGATTCTCGCCATGCTGGCCGACCTCGACGGCGACGTGATCGAGGAGCGGCGGCTCGACGTGGACGAGCACCTGCCCGCCGCCGAACGCCTCGCGCTGGCCGAGCGGGCCGCCACCGCGTGCGTGGAGGCGGCTGAGCTGGCCCGCGGAGGCGTGTGGGCGGCCACGGCGGGCACCTCGGGCGTCGTGGACCGGTCCGGCCGGGTGTCGGTCTCGCACCTCATCCCCGGCTGGACCGGGCTCGACCTCGGCGGCCTGGTGGGGCGATGGTTCGGCTGCCCGGGGTTCGCGGCCAACGACGCCAACCTGGCGGCCGTCGCCGAGCACTGGCGGGGGAGCGCGCGGCACGTCGAGGACCTCGTCTACGTGTTGTCCGGGTACCGGGCCGGGCACGGCCTGCTGCTCGACGGCCGGTTGCGTACCGGCCGCACCGGGAGCGCCGGCGAGCTGGGCAGGCTGCCGCTGACCGGCTGGGAGGACTCCTCCGTCGTGCTCGCCGAGGCGGGACGGGACGCCGAGGAGGTCTTCCGGGCGGCGCGGGCGGGCGACGAGCGGGCGCTCGCGGTGGTGGACCGGCTCGCGCACGGGCTCGCGCGCGGCGCGTCCGCGCTCGTCCTCGTGGTGGACCCCGAGCTGGTCGTCGTGGGCGGTGGGTTCTCGCGCGCGGGCGAGTTGCTACTCGGGCGCATGCGGGCGCATCTGGCCCAGATGTGCCTGAACCCTCCCGAGGTCACGCTGTCCACGTTCGGCGAGGAGAGCATCGCGCTCGGCGCGGTGCGCATGGCGTTGGACCACGTCGATCGGGAACGGCTCGGGCTGTGACCGGAGGAGGCGGCCCGCCGTGCCCTCAAAGGTTGTGCTCGCGGCCGTCTTCGCCCTGGTCACAGGCGTCAACGACGAGCCCCTTGGCGCGGCCCTCATTTGTCTGGGAAGCGTCCGGACACGGTGGGCGGGGAGATGCCGGTGCGGCCGGCGAAGCCACTGCGCGATCCGGCGGTGGTGCCGGCCACCGCGCCGCTGGCCGAGCAGCATGTCACAGCAGCACTGTGACGCGAGTGGCGTAGCGTCATCGACGTGGACGTCGTCACTGTGCTTGACCCGCCGAACACGCTCACCACGGGTGGGCGGAACCTCCGCTGCAGGCAGTAGGACGAGAGGTGACCTTGAGCGGTGCAGTCGACAGCACGATGTTCGCAGCCCTGCATGGCGAACTGACGCCTTACCCATGGCGAGAGCCGACTCCGGCTCCCGACGCCTACAGTCTTTTCGTTGCTCGATCGTCGGCGATGGGGTGGCTCATCGAGCCGACCGGAGAGCACTGCGGCCTGTGGGGGATGAATGACGCCGGGTTCGATTCTTCTGCCGGTCCCCGGCACTCCCGGGCTGCCTGGTTCCAGGTGTCGCTGCCGACGCCGACCGCGATCGATCGGCCGCTGCCGGTCCAGCCGTTCCTGGCCTGCGCAGAAAGCGTCGCCGCCCGCGTGGGCGTGCTGCATCTGAAGGCCGTCCAGGTTTTGCTGCCGGTGCAGAGCCTGGCTTCGCCCGAAGGCGAGTCCCAGCGCACGGGCGCCGTAGTGCGACTTCTGCAGGAGATCGGCTGGTTCGGCGACCTCCCTCCGCAGGAGAGAACAGGCGTACGAGTGACGTTGGACGGCGGACAGAACCCGACGATCCGGTCAGTGGCGCCAGACATGCTCGGATGGTTGCGAGAGCTGAAACACGATGTGTTCGGCGACTTCTTTCTCACCGACAAGCCCGTCATGCTGCGCCCCGCCATCACCGATGAGTTGTGGCGAGGGCCGGCCCGGCACAGCGTAACCATCGACGGCACCTTGGCCGAGTGGTCGCTGGACGGACTCGGTTGGCTGGCCGCGCTTCTCGCCGAAGCGGGCCGCCATCATCGGCTCGACTCCCCGCTCATGCTGTCAGCGGCTCCCATCCTCGATTCGGTATCCGCCCCGTAACGTCGAGCGTCTCGTACCGCACGACCGCGTCGAACGCCGGCAGCGCGACCGCCATGTCAGAGGCATGGGTGGCCGGGGCAGCTCGGGGCCCAGCCGAGGATGGCCGGTCAGCACCGCCTGGCTCAGCGCCGGGTAGCGCCGCCGTACCTCGGGTGGGACGAGATTGGTGCCGCCACCCAGTACCGGGCGCCGCCGTCGGCCGCGATCAGCGCGTCACGGACGTCCGCCGCGTCCAGCGCCGGCGCGGGGCCGTCCGGGGACACGTCGGCGGTGACCGCGCCGGGCCGGCCCGCCGCGTGCTCGGCCAGCATCCCGACCGCCGAGCAGAGCTGCCCGGACGTGCGGTATCCGCATGGGAAACCGTCGAGCGCGATGAACGCCCGCTGCAGCGGCGGCAGCTCGCCCTCACCGGCCGGCCCTTCGACGATCGTGACCGCGGCGCCCTCGGCGGTCACCGCCGGCGTCAGGCAGGCCACCACCCGCCGGCCGTCGAGCAGCACGGTCTTCATGGAGGCGACGGCGGCGGTTTCGTACTGATCTGCCCTGACGGCTACGTCGCCCTCGCAGGTGGCACCTGGGAGGACCATTCCGTGTCCGAACACCTCAACCGCGTGGTCGGCGATCGGGCGCATGACCACGAGAGCGCCTGCGGCTCCAATCCCTCGACGGTGCCTCCGAAGCCGCGGCTGCGGGTGACCGAAAACGCAGCCCCTTCCTTATCCGAGTGGCCCTGACATGGGCCTTTGACCTCAACTTAGGTTGAGCTGATGGGATGTTCGCCGTCGTCCGCAGAATCAGAGGGAGCGAACACCATGGACACCACGGCCACCGGCTCATCCCGACATCCGACCGCGACGAACCGGCCGCCGCGGTTGACGCTTCCGGTGGTGTTGGTCGGCGTCGTCATCGTGGCGATGTCCATCTCGGGGACCGCGGTCGCGCTGCCGAGCATCGGCCGCGACCTCGGCGCCTCGGGAGCCTCGCTGAACTGGGTCGTCGCCGGATACAACCTGGCCTTCGCGGCGATGACCCTCATCGCGGGGTCGGCCGCCGCCGGGTGTTCATCGTCGCGGCGCTGGTGTTCGCGGCCGGATTCCTGGTGACGGCGCTGAGTCCGTCGATCGTCGTCATCGACGTCGCCCGCATCGTCTCCGGCGCCGGCGGAGCAGGGATCATGGCTGCCGGTGGAGCCATACTCGCCTCCAGCTACGACGGCGCGGCCCGCAACCGGGCCTTCGCGCTGATGGGGACCATGGCCGGCATCGGCATCGCCATCGGCCCCACCCTGTCGGGGCTACTGATAGACGCCACGGGCTGGCGGGGCGGCTTCGCGGTCTACACCGTCGTCAGCCTGCTGGTGAGCCTGGGGGCCACCCGTGCCCGCGAGTCCCGGGCGGACGTCAGCGGCCCGGTCGACCGGGCAGGCAGCGCCCTGTTCGTCGCCGCGCTGTCGCTGCTGATGTTCGCGCTGCTGGAGGCACCCGCCCTCGGCTGGCTGCACCCGGTCATCCTGATCGCCGAGATCGCCGGCCTGGCCGGGCTGGCCCTGTTCGGCGTCATGCAGCGACGCAGCCCCGCTCCGGTGCTGGCCCCTGCCCTGGTCGCCAACCGAGGCTTCCTGGGCTGGAGCCTCGCGACCCTGACCACCTCGATCGGCTTCCTCGGCGTTCTGGTCTTCCTGCCGACATACCTGCAGTCGGCGGCGGAGCTGTCCCCCTCGGCCGCTGGGGCGGCGATGCTGCTGCTGACCGCGCCCGTACTGGTCGTGCCCATGGTGGCGGTGACGCTGGTGAACAAGGGGATGTCGCCTCGCCTGCTGATCATGATCGCTCTGACACTGGTCGTGGCCGGGAACCTGTGGCTGACGGCGCTGAACGCCGACCATGCGGTCACGGTCGTCGCGGCCCCGATGGTGATGATCGGCATCGGCATGGGCGCCTCCTTCGGCATCACCGACGGCCAGGCAATGTCCCTGGTCCTGGCCGAGGCTGTCGGCATGGCGGCCGGATTCCTCAACACCCTGCGTGGAGCGGCAGAGGCACTCGTGATCGCCGCGTTCGGCGCCTCCCTGGCCGGCCTCCTCTCCGTGAAGCTGGGCGACACCTCACGTGCCGCCGCGGTCGGCGCAGGACGCCTCACCCCTGGGGCCGAGGCCGAGGAACTCGACGCGTTCACCTGGTCCTGGCAACTGACCCAGCTCGGGATCGGGCTGCTCTGCCTCCTACTGTCGGTCATCGTGATCGTCCTGATCCGTGGCCGCGCCGCGACGCCCGGAGAAACCACCTGACCACCCCGCCGTCTCGATCGCGACGAAGGAGAGTGACCATGCGCGCCAGCCCGGAGGACCACCTGACGATCGGCGAGGTCATCCGCCGGACCGGCGTGCCGGCCTCCGCGCTGCACTTCTACGAACGCAAGGGTTTGATCATCAGCGAACGCGGTGCCGGCGGCCAGCGGGTCTTCTCCCGGCACATGCTGCGCCGGATCTCCCTGATCATCGTGGCCAAACGCCTGCACATCCCGCTGTCGGACGTCGCCGAGGTCTTCACCACCCTGCCTGCCGACCGTGCCCCCACCCACAAGGACTGGCAGCGCGTCTCCCGCATCTGGAAGAAGCAACTCGAGGAACGCCGCCGCGCCATCGAGAACCTCGAACAGGAACTCATCGGCTGCATCGGCTGCGGTTGCCTGTCGATGAAAGCATGCCTGCTCCTCAACCCCGACGACGCCCTCGAAGGGCAGGGGCCCGGCCCGGTACGACTCCAACAGCCCGAATACGTGCGGGGAGCGCTGCCACGACCAGGCACACCCTGAAGGGTGTCAAAAGCCAGGCCCGAGGCGTTGACCTGCGCATTTGTGACGGTACCTCGTCGGTTGGCCAGTGCGCTGGTACTCGTTGATCAGCCCGCCGAGGATGTGGCGGCGCTTGATCTCGTTGAGCACGGTGCGAAGGTGTCGTTGGCCGGAGATCAGCAGTCGGTCGGTGCATTCCGTGCGTGTGGTGCGGACCCATCGCTCGGCGAACGCGTTCGCGCGAGGCGCCCGCGGCGGGATCTTCAGCACGTGAATGCTGTTGCTGGTGAACTTCGTGTCCCGATCTCGAAGCAGGAACCGGACCGTGTTGGCCCCGTGGTCCAGATTGACGAGAAGGTTACGGGTTTGCTGGGTGACCCGTGCGCCATCAGGGTGTGCGGTCATGCCGAGCACGTGCACGAACCGGGGTGCCGGTCTCCACCACGAAGAAGACGTACAACCGGCGCGGCGTGACGGTGTCCACGCGAAGAAATCACAAGCCGGCGTGCTCGCGGCCTGGGCGCGGACGAAATCACGCCAACGGTCATCGGCACGTCGCGGCGCCGGACCCAGGCGCGCCCGTGCCAGTACTTGGCGGATCTGCGCCTGCCGGAAATTCCATCCACGCAGGTCAAGCCGCTTGTGAGTATTCGTGGAGAACGCCGCCGAGCCGGTCTCGTCGGCGTACGTTCAGATCGGTGATTCGCGCTGGGGCCGTGATCGGATCGGGGACGGTGCGCGGCGGGGCTGCTTGGTTCAGGGCTGGATGGGCCCGGTGCCGCTTGTAGAAGTGTTCGTACTCGCGCAGGGCGTGCCGAAGGTGGCGTTCGTTCCCGATCAGGCAGCGGTCGAGAAGCTCGTGCCGGCACGACTGCACCCACTGCTCCGTGATCGAGTTCATCCGCGGCATCCGAATACCAGTGAGCACCGTCGTGATGCCGCTTTCGGCGAGGGCCTCGTTCATGAGAACCGGAAACTTCCCATCTCGATCTCGGGTCAGGAAGCGTGCCCGGCAGCCCGCGTCGTTCAGGTCCATCACCAGATTCTTGATCGCTTGGATGACCCGGTCGGCGCTTGGGTGAGAGGTGGTGCCGAGCAAGCGGATCCGTCTGGTGGTGTGCTCGATGACGGCCAGGATGTACTGGCGCTGCCCGTTCAAGGTGATGGTTTCGAATGAAATCACAGGCCGGCAGGGCGTCGGCTTGCGAGCGCAGGCAGTCCGCCCGCGTGGTGGACGCCCGCTCGGGTGCCGGATCAAGCCCTGCCTGCTTGAGGCTCTCCCGCACTGTGGACGGCGCGACCTTGATACCCAGTGTGGCGAGCTCACGGTGGACCCGCCGGTAGTCCCAGCGGAGGTTCTCCCGAACCAGACGCAGGATGAGGGCACGGATGGAGCGGACGGTGGGTGGACGGCCAGGCCGCTTCGGCCGACAGGTACGAGCGTGACGACGTCTCATCAGATCGCGATGCCGGCGCAAGACGGTGTCCGGGCGGATGAGCAGCCGTAGCCGGCGGAGGACCTCGCAGGGCAGCGAGGTCAGGAGCGCGGCGAGGAAGGCTCGGTCCTCGGGCGCGAATCGCACTCTGGTGTCGGCGCCGAGTTGGCGTTCAAGGACGGTGATCTGGTGGCGCTGGGCGGGGATCTCGATGTCCTTGTCCCGATCGCCCATGGGGGCGACCGCAGCGCGGTGAACGCGTTCGTGACGGTGTGATGGGCCAGACGAAGCGGCAGGCGCAGTGATGCCAGAGAATATTCGCACCGGAATTTCGCTGCTGATAAGTATCGCTCTGGCCCGCGGTTGAGGGCCAGGAAGCGGTGTTTGTGCGTTGACGTCGTCTCGACGAGTTCGAATGTCGTTCCACAAAGAGAGGGCTGGCGACTACCAGTTGGCCGGTGTCGAACTTGGAATCGAGATGCAAGACTGCGGTCACTTGAGCATAGCCGGCCATCCAACCTGCCATCTGTGATGCAAGCGCATCCACGAACCTCTCGGTGGGCTCATTTCGCTTCAGTTCGTGCTGGAGGATCTCGCCAGGGGTCCGTTGAATCGGTAAGCTTAGGTCGAGATCGCGTAGTGTTTGGCCAGCGTACTTTGCTGGGTCTATGAACGGTGACAGGTTCGCGGTTTCATTGATTATCCGTTCGCGAATTGCCTCGTTCTCCTCCTCGGCGATGGTAGCTAGCCATTCGGCGAAAGCTGGGCCATGGGAGAAGCTGAACGAGGTTTCGGGAACGTCGGCGGCGCCGACGAGATGAGCAGGTGACCCATGAAGGAGCAGACGCGTAACCGTCGGAGAATCAGGGGGTGTCGGCTCCCAAAAGAAGAGCATGGCGCGAGATTGCCCATGCCCGTCCTCCCATCGTCGAAACTTGTAACTGATGCGTGCCTCAAACTTCATCCATTGGCCAGGCTTAAGTGCCTCGTCTAAATATGATGCAAGAGGTCGATGGGCTCGCTCAATATGGCGGATGACTTGAGCAAGACTGAGGTGGCGGACTGAGGTGCCGTTGGCCAGCGAGACACTTGCCTCTCCCAACCCAAATGGACCTTTGATCGCCAGGCCGGTGATCCGGTGCCACCAGCCACTCGCGGATCTTCTTGGACTGAACTGCCTGAGCTTCCGCTCTGACACGTAGACAAGCTCCCGCATGGACCAATCATGGCACCAGTTCGAATCCTGCGGCGGCTGGAAAACGATGGCCCTTCGATGGCTCAACCACGGTGGAGGGCGCAACAGCGCCAAGGTCCAGTAACAGCTTGGAGCTGGGCATGGGAGGTCGGTTGCGCTTCTCGGATCAATGGCGGCACTGGTACTGGTCTGCGGGCGGCCATGAGGCGGAGTGGCCGGCTCATACCGACAAGATCATTCCTGAGCGGAGTCGGCGTGCGGCAGCTGCCTTGACCCGTGGTGGGGCCGCGGGCCGTCGAGGTGGGCCGTCCCGACTTGCGAGAACTGCCCGGTGCAGGGCGGCGGGCGGGCGCCCGCACCCGTGGCGCCGTCTGTCGGGTAACGGCCAAGCCGGCCAACGATGAGGGCCCGCGCCCGCTCGGTGACGAACCCTCATGCGTCACCGACTCAGTTGTCCGGTGAGGGGTTCGGATTGACTAGTTCCCCGTGCCATGTGCCGCCCCAGCAGAAATCACCGGAGAGCGGCGCATTCCGGACTTGTCCACCTCCCGCCATGCACTGGCTCGGGGTGACGTCCTCGGGGTCGGGGAAGGGGGTGGCGCCGGCGGCCGACGCCGCGCCGAGCAGCAGCGCAGCGGCTGCCGCCGGGACGGCGACGAGCTTGAGAATCGGACCCGGACTGGTATCCCGGTCGCCGGCCCAGTTCTTCGCCTGACGGCTCCGCGCCGGGAACCGTGTGGTCGGTGGCCCGGCCGGACGCCTACCCACCGAGCATCACCAGTTCGATGTCCTCCAGGTATTCGGGGTCGGCGAGCAGGCCGACGTGTGTGATCCGGTCGTTCGCGATGGTGAAGGCGAAGACGATCCGTGGCCGTCCACCGGGCGCCCACACCAGACCCGGCGCCCCGTCGATGAGCGCGAGCTCGGCGGCCTGAGCCCGGCCGGCGAAGGTCTCGGCCACGCCGTCCGCCCCTCGTACCAGCCTCGACGCGCCGGAGAGCACGGCGGTGCGGTCCGCGCTGATCTCCACGTCGGGGTCGAGCAGCGCGAGCAGGGCCGCGAAGTCACCGTCACGGGACGCGGCCCGGAAGGCGGCGACGATCTCCCGCTGTCTGACGGAGTCGGTCCCGGCCTCCGGGGCCGCCGGGTGCTGTACGCGCCGGCGGGCGCGGCTGGCCAGTTGCCGGGCCGCGGCCGGCGAACGGTTCACGATCAAGGCGATCTCGCCGAACGGCACGGCGAACATGTCGTGCAGGACGAACGCGATTCGTTCCGCCGGCGCGAGCATGTCGAGCACCACCAGCAGAGCCAGGCCGACCGAATCGGCGACGACCACCTCGTGCTCCGGATCGTCCGTCCCGCGAAGGCCGGCCATCGGGTCCGGACCGGAGACGCGTAGCGGCTCCTCGCGGCGCGTCCGGCGATCGCGCAGCATGCTCAGTGCCACCCGTGCGACGATCGTGGTGAGCCAGCCCGGCACGTTCCGAACGTCCTCCACGCCGGCGCGGCTGAGCCGTAGCCATGCCTCCTGGAGCGCGTCGTCGGCCTCGCTCGCCGAGCCGAGCAGCCGGTAGGCCACCGCCCACAGATGGTCGCGATGCTGCTGGAACCAACCGGCCAGCAGGTCCTTCTCCTCCATGACGCCGTCCCTCTCGTGCTGTCTGTAACAGATGACGGAAACGACCGCGCAGATGTGACAGGCGGCGCGCTGTCACAACCTCCCCTCGCGGCGAGTCATCAGGGCGGAAGTCCAGCCGATGAAGCGGAGAAACACATGCAGACACGGATGAAGAATCCCGCCGCCGTCCTGCCGACGGCGATGGCGCCCATCCAGGAGCTCTTCAAGGCCGCCCGTACGGGCGGCGTGCCGGAGACCACGCTGGGGCTGGTGCACCTGCGCGCCAGCCAGATCAACGGTTGCGGCCCCTGCGTGGAGTCGGGGGTCCGTAGCGCCAGGAAGAGCGGCGAGAGCGACGAGCGGACGGGGCTGGTCGTCGCCTGGCGGGAGACGCCGTACTTCACCGACGCCGAGCGGGCCGCGCTGGCTCTCACCGAGGCCGCCACCCGGCTCGCCGACCGCAGCGACCCGGTCCCCGACGACATCTGGGACGAGGTGGCCCGGCATTACGACGAGGCGGGACTGGCCGCGATCATCCTGATGGCCGCGGTCACGAACCTGGCGAACCGGCTCAACGTCACCACCCGGCAGCTCGCCGGCCAGAAGTGGGGCTGAGTCGCATGGCGAACACGACGGAGGGCTCATGACCGCACGTACCTGGCCGCGACGGCTCGCCACAGTCCTCTACTGGTATCTGGCCGCGTCGTTCTTCATCGGCTTCGTCACCAAGTTCTGGCCTGGGCCGACCTTCTTCGGTCCGGCCTACGCGGAGAAGTTCGTCGACTGGGGCTGGCCGCCGTGGATGCGGTTCGTGGTCGGCGCCCTGGAGCTCGCCTTCGGGCTGATGATGCTCGTCCCGCGGCGGCGGGTCAGGTTCGTCGGCGCGGCGGGGCTGGTGTTCGTGCTGATCGGCGCGGTGACGACCCACCTCATCGACGTCGCCCCCTTGTATGAGGAGGTGTCGGCGCCGCTGCACCTGATCATCATGATCGGCGTGGCGCTGGCGAACTGGCCGGCGGACTGGCGGGACCTTCTCCACCCCCTCGACGACCGGAGCGTCCGCGCGGCGCCGGGCCCGCCGGTGGGACGGGCGTCGACCGTTCGGTAGGAGAAACCGGCATGGCCATGATCAGACACGTGATCATGGCCGTGCCGGCTTCAGCGCGTCACTGGCGTGGTGCTTCCGTCGCGGGAGGGCTGGAGGTCGACGATGACCTCGTAGATGCTGGGCCGCGCGGTGATGTGCAGGCCGGGGTCATTGAGCAGCCGCTGCGCGCTCTCCTGCCATTCGGGTCTGGCCAGCGCCTCTTCGAGCCGCCTCCCGCTCTCCCAGTGGGCCACGTTGACGAACCGCAGCTCGGCGTCGTCGATCAACGATCGGTGCAGCCGCGCCCGGACGAATCCCGGCTGTCTTGCCATGATCTCGGCGTTCTCCATCCACAGCGGCAGGAACGTCTCCGACTCCTCCACCGGGACGGTGAAGGCGTTGATCATGGTGATCGGCTCGTCGACCGGCGTTTCGGTACGGGTGATCGGAACTTCATTCACGATTTCTCCCTTGTGATCGGTGAGGAGAGGGTCAGTTCGCCATGCCGATGACCTGCTCGACCGTTTCCGGCCGGTCGAGCACCGCAAGCATGGCGTGGGCCACGTCGGCGCGTGAGACGTACCGGCCGCCCGGCACGTTCTGTCCCACCGCCGTCCGGTAAGCGCCGGTCACCGGCTTGTCGGTCAGTTGCACCGGCCGGAGCACCGTCCAGTCCAGGCCGCTGTCGCGCACGTCGTCCTCCATGACGGCCAGGTCGAGGTACTGCGGACGGAGCGCGGCCTTGACGATCGGATACACCACGTAGCGCAGGAACGGCCCGTCGCCGGGGTCGTGCCGGGGCGGGTTGGGGCGGCCGGGAGAGGGGGTGGTGCCCACCGGGGCGGCGCTCACCACGACCAGCCGACGGGTCCCGGCGACCTGCATCGCCGCGAGGATCGCCTTGGTGCCCTTGGAAGCCACCCCGGCCGCGGCGTTGTTCGGCGGGCCGAGCGCCGACAGAACGACATCGGCTCCTTCGACGGCAGGCAGCAGCGTCGTGACGTCGGCCGTGGCCAGATCGGCGGCACGCACGACGCGGACCGGCTTCCCGTCCAGCTTGGCCGGACTCCGTACGACGGCCGTGACGTCGTGCCCCTTGGCCAGAGCCTGGTCGAGCAGCTGCCGGCCGACGCCGCCACTGGCGCCGAAGACGGTGAGTTTCATGGACGATTCCCTCCGGGTTCGTGAAAGGGGGTTGCCGAGGCAGGCGATCCCTGCGCGTGGGCGGCGGCCGGCGGGACAGCCTCGAAGACGCCCCAGTCGCTGACATATACGGACACCCACTTGCTCGCGTTTCGTCTTCGCCTGTACGACGACGCGGGCACGGCGAAGGTGACGACTCTCGCGAGGTGTCGGCGGCCGAGCCCGTTCCGTCGCCTCCATGACCCGGCGCACGGCGAGAATGTGACAGCGGGAGTGGCCACATTCGTCGGATCTCGGGAGTCATGGTCATGACCAGCAGACGACCAAGCAGGCCGGCCGATGGTGCATGACCTACGAGCGATGCTGGACGCGATCGGCTATGTGACCCGGTACCGGATCGAGTGGCGGGCCCCGCCGGTCGACTTCCCACCACATGAGGCGGTGTATGCGTTCTTCCTGCGCTGGTCGCGGCGTGGTCTGCCCGAGCGGCTGGCCGGGAGGTTGCGGGGGTTGCGCCTGCTGGCTCAACGGGCAGAAGCGGCATGTCGTGGTGGATACCCTCGGGCTGCTGTTGTGCGTGATGGTCACCGCCGCGTCCGTGCAGGACCGCGACGGCGCATCCGGTCCTGTCGCTGCTGCGCCGGAAGTTCTCCACCATCACGCTGGTCTGGGCTGATGGCGGCTACGCCGGACGGCTGCAGGTCTGAACCCGGCAGATCCTCGGCCTGGCCGTCACGATCGTCAAGCGCAGCGACGACCTGCGAGGCTTCGTGGTGCTGCCCCGCAGGCGGGTGGTGGAAAGGACGTTTGCCTGGCTGGTCCGCTACCGCCGCCTGGTGCGTATCTATGAACGCTCGGGAGGGCGGCCGCGGGCGTGGTGAACGTCCTGGCCGTACGGGCGCTGGCGGTGATCGGCGAGAGCCACGTGCTGTGGCCGTATCTGGAGCCCGGGTTCCGGCCGGCGTTGGAGAGCGGCGTGCTGTCGGGAGTGGAGATCATGGTCCGCCCCTGGGACGACAGCGGCCACGCCCGAGGCGCCGCCACCCTGGCCCTGTCGGCCACGGTCGCCGCCCGCTGACCGGCGGCTCCTTCTCCGCGTCCGGCGCGCGGACCCGAGCGCCGGGTCTACTCCTCCGGCTCCCAGGCGCGGAGCAGGTCAAGCAGCCCTGCGTCTCCGTCAACGTGCAAGGAGCCGGCCGGGATACGGTCGTACAAGTAGAGGACCAGTTCACTGGCCGTGCCATGGATGGAGGCGCCGGCTGCGTCCGATTCCTCGCCGGTCGCGGCAGCGGGCGCGGGGATGCGGGTAGAGCGTGCGCCGTCGCCGTCGACCGTGAGGCGCCAGGAGCGGCCCTCGGCGGCGTGGAAGTCGAAGGCCGTGGGCCTGTGCGGCCAGGCGCTGGGCGTCGCGACACAGGTGAACAGGAACTCCTCGACACCGTCGAGGGCGACCTCGGCCGGCACCGGCTGCGGGGCGTCCGCGGCGAGCTGGGCGTCGTACGTGTGCACCGCGCTCTCCTGAACCCTGTGCCGGGCGACTCCGCCGGAGGTCCGTGGCGTCTGCAGGGCACTCCACCACGCCCAGCAGCCGGCGTCCGGGCCCGCCTCCCGCAGGACGCCCAGCAGAAGTTGCGTCGACTCCTTCAGCCAGGCCAGCAGGGCCTCGCGCTCCCGCGGCACTTCCAGAGCGGCGCGCGCGGCGGTGGCTTCGGCAGGGGGAGCGTCGGCAGGACCCGCGCCGACGATGGCGGCCCAGAAACGGTCTCCCCCACCCAGGTGCTTCACCAGATCAAACAGCTTCCACTCGGGGCAGGTCGGCACCTGTGCGTCGAGACTGGGTGCGGCGGCGACCGCGGCCCGGAAGGCGGTCGACCGTTCATGGATCAGTCGCAGCAGGTCAGGGAACTCAAGAGTCTTTTCCACGCGGGATGTCTATCACCGTCGATTCCGAGACCGGTAAGCGGAGCGGTCCACTCAATGCGCACGAGGTCGAAGTGCTGTCCCATCCTGGCTCTGCGTGAGCAGGACCGTCGACGCGCGGTCTACCGGAAGCGGTAGTCGGGCCGGTCGAAGGTGTGCACGTGGTCGTTGCCCAGCACCTTGCCGGCCGCTTCCAGGACGGCCTTCGGAGTGTCCCTGGTGAAGTACGCCTCCGCGTTGACACCACGGGACTCCGCCGCCCGCTGCAGATGCGTGAGGTCGCCGATGGTCTTCGACAGATTCTCAGCCTTGGCGGGGCCGCCGACCTGGATCAGCTCCCCTTTGGGCCCCAGCACGTCGACCTTGGCGACGCCACCCTGGCCGTTGGGCAGGGTGTAGCGGATCTCGGTGTCCTTCAGGGCACCGCCTTCACTGATCGAGGCGGCCCGGTTGTCCCTGGCCAGGCTGCCGCCGGTGAGGTCGGCGACCGCCTTCTCGTTCTGGAAGCCCTTCGCGGCACTCATCTCGCCCGCGCTGGGGCCTGCCATCGAGCGTACGGTCGAGGGAGCCTCCGGCTTGTAGGCTCCCTGCCTCGGTTCGTACGTCTGGGCCGGTCGCGGCTCGTAGCCGCGTGAGACCTCGGGCGCGGGCTTGACCAGCCCTTCGGAGGCTGAGCCCGGCCTTCCCCCTGCCATGCCTCCGGCGACTCCGGACACGAAGTCCTTGCGAACGGCTTCCTGCCCGGCCTTGGAGGCGGCCTCGACCTTGGACTCGGGCCCCACCCGGCCTTCGGTGACGTACCGGCCGGCCTGGTATTCATGCGGGACCAGGACATTGCCGATGACGGTCGGTTCCTTGGTGTCTCTCGTGGGCAGCGCCTTCTTGCTCTCCAGTTCCTGCTCCACCTGCCGGGGCGAGATCTTGGCGGGGTCGAGAGGGCCGCGGCCGAGTTCCATGACGAGCTGGGAGTAGCTCTTGCCGGACCGCTGTTCGAGGTCGGCTCGGATCTGGGACTCGGTCCGTCCGTCCGGGCCCGGGGTTTCCGGTTTGCCGGCCTTCTCGCCGGTCTTGCCGGGGCCGCCGGTTTCTGGGCCCTTGCCCGGCGTACCGGCGTCCTTCGGCTGGCTCACGCGCGGATCGGCGGTCTGCGTCGCATCTGCCGGAGAGGTGCCTTTGGAGGAGGTGGCCTCCGGGCCGCTCATGCCATCGGCGCCGGTGGGCTGCTGTTCGCCGCACAGCTGTACGGCGTTCTCCGAGACCGGACCCCGCTGGACCGCGTCATCCCACTGCGCAGGTTCGTTCAGTTTGCCGGGCAGCGTACGGTTCTCCGGGCTCGCCAGCCCTCCGGCGTTCCCGGAGGCGTGACTCGGCGTGTCAGGCAGGTCGGGACGATCACGATCGTCGGGCCCGGAGGCGGACTGTTCGCGGCCCTCCGGCTTGGGCTGCTCGGTGGTCGATTCGCGGGAGTTCAGGCTGGGCCGTTCGGAGCTGGCCGCGCTCTCCGTCCCTTCCGGTTTGTCGGTGGAGTGTTGGGTCTGCTCGAGATCTCGTTCCGACATGGCCGCTCCTCCTATCCCGTGCCGAGTTCCTTCTTGCGGAAGGAGTCGATCTGTTCGGGGTTCGCCGACGCCTCGGCGGGGCGGGCCGCCAGCCCCGGCTCGGGCACCTGGGTGGAGGTGTCCGACTTGTCGGGAAGGGAGATGGCCCCTTCCTTTGACTCGTGCTGCTCGTGGTCGGAGCCTGGGGTGCCGCGCTCGCACAGGTACTCGAATCCCAGCGTCTTCTGCTCGAAACCTTGCGGTGCGTCAAGGCGGGCCCCCAGGTCGATGCCCTCACCGAACTGCGTCTTCGACGACCCCGCCGCGAGCATGGAGTTTCCCGATGCTTTCTCGGCTGATATGTCGGCTTCGCCGCCAGTTCCGATGCCGAGGCCCGCGGTTTTGCCTCCACTGGAGCAGAACTTCTGCCCCTCTTTGAGCTGTGCGCCGGCCGCGTCGTAGGCGCGCCGCATCACCGCCGCGGCCTCGCTCGCCCCTGGCGCGCCCGATGCCTCCAGCGCATTGGCGGCCAGTTCCATGACCTCCCTGCTGGACTGTTCCAACCCCTCCAGGACGGCGGCAGCATCGCTACCCCCGCCCCGGGGCCGGCCGGCCATCACAGACCCGCCTCCTCGATCACCCTGGCCACGATGCGCCGGCCGCTGCGTGGAGCCTTGCGGCGGTCGTCGGCGAGCATCTGCTGCTCGAAGCACAGGCACACCCTGCGGGCCGCCGTGTCCAGTGCCGTTCTGGCCGGTTCCGGCAGCTCATCGGAGGGGAATTCGATCAGTTCGTACGCGGCGTCCTGACAGACCTCCCAGGTGCGGCGCCGCCGCTTGTCCTCCGAGACGGCGTCGATGCTGTCGGCCTCCAGCCATCCGGGCTGATAGCGGCCGCTGTTGACCAGATCGGCGACCGCCGAGCGGTACAGGCACAGGGCCGGGTCCTGGGTGCACACCAGATGACAGGCCGGGTACGGCTCGCCCTGTCGGGCATGCAGGCGGTGGGCCGTCTGCTGCAGCGCGCCGATGAGCGCGGCCTCGTCGCGGCCCTGGTTGTCGAGCCGGTCCAGCAGGACGGCGCGCAGCCGGTCACGCAACTCGGCCGTGTCACTGTAGGACCAGGCGCGCTGGGCTCCGCGCCGGGTGGCCAGCCAGTCGGTCCCGTGCCCGGCGAACGCCCGCAGCAGCGCGTCGGCGGGAACGGTGGGCGGGCGCCGGGCGCCAAGGGTGGAGACGAGGTCGTCCCACAGGCGGTCCAGGGCGCCCGCCTCGTCGATGACGGAGGTGACGAGTCGGGAGGTGACACGCTGGACGTACTCGTCGCCGGCCAGCAGCCGGGCGGTGTCGCACGTCGCCGGATCGGCGCACGTCTCGGCGCAGAACGGCCGCGGCAGGAAGAGCGCGGCCAGCGAGCCTTCCTGCCGCCAGCGCGCCATGTGCTGCTGCACCCGGTCGTCCGGCGGGGGCTGCGGCGACAGCGGGTCCTTCACCAGCGGCATTCGTACCAGCAGGGGCGCGTCGTCGCCCCGCCGAAGACGGCGGCCTCGCCGGTCTGAAGGGTGATCAGGGCCTTGGCCTGCTGTTCGTCCATCGCCATGGCTCCGGCCAGCGCAGTACGGTCATCGGCTGCGATGATGCGATGCGCGATCTTCAGGTTGGTGTTCTTGATCACGTCGGGCGCCAGCCGGACCGGCACCTGGTCGGCGATGACGACCCCCTGGCCGTAGGCGCGGATCTCCGACAGCAGGTTGGAGAAGGTCTCCACGGCCTGACCACGCGGGTTGCCCGACTCCTCCGAACTGTCCGTGCGCACGTTGGCCAGCAGCCGGTGTGCTTCCTCCACGACCAGGAGGTGCACCAGATCCTGGCACTGGCCTCGGGCGCGGCGATGCTCGGCCAGGCGGATCAGCAGCAGCCCGGTGACGAACGCCTTGTCCCCCTCGTCGCCCAGAGCGTCGAGTTCGACCACGGTCGGCCGGTCGAACAGCACCTCGGGCGGCAAGGACCGGGCCACGTCGAGCATCGCGCCCTTGGCGCCGTGGCGCAGCGACTCCAGGCGGGTGAGCAGGGCGGCGCGCATGTCGCCGGCGATGCGGTCCTCGTAGCCCAGTGCGGGGATGACCTCGCCGACCTTGGGGAAGGCGTCGTGCGTCCCGGTCAGCTCGCCGAGCCGGATGTTGGCGTTGGTACGCAGATCCCAGCCCCGGTCGACGTACACCTCGTGCAGGCACCGTTCAAGGATCTGGGGGAGCGGGGTCCACATCCCGAAGGCCGCGTTGAACACGGCCCTCAGCAGGTCGAGATGCTCGCTGACGGTGGTGCCCGCCGGCACCTCGAACGGGTTGAGGACGAACGGCGCGACGGTGGCCTTGCCGGCGGTGAAGATCTGCACGTCCCGGCCGAGAGCGGGATGGTCGATCAGAGCGCGGTACTCCGTCTTGGCGGGTTCGATCACCATGAACGGAATGCCCTGCGCGCCCGCTTCCACCAGCAGGCCCATGATGGTGTTGGTCTTGCCCGAACCGGTGGTGCCCGGGACGAAGACGTGGCGGGTGAGCGAGCGCAGCGGCATCGTGTAGGCGCCGCCCATCGGCTGACGATGCTGGAGCACCTGCCCCAGGGGCACCTGCGGCTCCCCGCTGTCGACCCGCGGGACCACCGTGTCGAAACGTGCCGCTCGGGTGATCGCGAAGCCGGGCGTCTCCAGGTTCGGCAGGTGCACGTATGCCGACAGCTGCGCCGAGCTCAGCAAGGTCTGTGCTCCGTAGGGGTGCTGGTAAAGGTTGGGTCCAGGCTGCTCGGGGGCGTCGGGCAGCGCCCAGCGGGCTCCCAGCTCGGCGGCCAGGGGGTGCGGGATCGTACGCACCGGCTCGGGGATGGACCTGATGCCCGAGTGCACCGCCCGCCATGCGGCGGCCAGGGCGGTCAGGTCGCCGGAGGCGGCACCGAACAGGTACACGGCCGTGCGCCAGCCGCCACGGGCCTGCGCGTCGGAGAGTGCGTCCAGGCGCGCTTGCAGCATGCTCAGGTAGTGCTCGGCCAGCGGGCTGCTGATGCCCGCCGCATCCACGGCCACGGCGACCGCCCGCATCTCGTTGAGCACCCGGTTCCGGTCGGCGCCGAGCGTGTCGGCATCGACCGGCGTGGCGAGCACGAGAGCGGCCCACCGCAGGCCGATCATCGACCGCACCAGCCGGTCGATCGGCAGCCCTCCGTCCCTGGGGTCCACCGTGGCCGGGCTGGGCACGCCGAGCACGAGCGCGCCATGGTCCAGCCGTGGTGTGGCGACCCCGGCGGCGTTGATGCTCAAGGCTGGGTAGCAGCCGTCCAGGACGGCCAGCAGCATGGCCTGCCGTGCCTCGGCTGCCGCCTCGACCGCGGTGTCGTCCGCCGCTCCCGGCCCGTCGCCGGCCCGGGTGCCCATCCGCACGGACACGTCGTCGCCGTGACCGTCCAGCAGGAACGCCACCGGCGTGCCCGCGCCGGCCAGGCCGACCAGGAGAGGCAGCGTGGGAAGGGTGAAGCCGGGCTCGGGAGCCCGCTTGCCGTCCGGCGGCGAGAGGTCCGGCTCCGGTACCGATTCACGCACCGGCTGCCCGGTTCCGGCGATGTGGACGAGGCGGCGCGCGGCCAGGGGCGCCATGCTTCCCGTGGCGCCGGGCAGTGGTGGCATGAGCCGCACCCGCTGGAGATAGTCGACGGCGGCCGTGCTCACAGGATCGACGGTCATGACAGCTCCGGTGGCCATGGAGATGAACACATGGAGATGACGCTGCTGAGGATGATCGTGACAATGATCACGAAGAAGGTGATGACCACGACGGCCACGACGATGCGCAGCCGGCGATAGGACTTGGCGCGGACGCGGGCGTTGGTGGTGAGGTTGGCGACCTCCTCGACTCGTAGCGTGCCTTCGCGCCACTTACCCTCGACGGTGACGTGGTCGCCGTTGCTCAGAGCGCCCACGAAGGACAGGCCCGTCATCTCCACGGGGATCGGGGTCAGGCGGTTGCCGCTCGGGTCGTACCGTTCGATACGGAAGTGCCAGATTTCTTCTTCGATATCGGTGTTTCCCAGCGACCGATCCCGGCGTTGCTGGAAGTCGCGGACAATGCCGGTGAACCGGGCGGTCTGACCGGCTTGACCTCCCGCCGGGGCGGGCATGTCGCGGGCCGGCGTGGAAGGTACCGCCGGTTGCGGCGCCGGCGCTGGTGCCTGGGGCCGCGCCGGTGCTGATGCGTGGAGCGGCGTGGGGGGTGCGGGCGGGGGTGGGCGCTGCTGGGCGATCGTGGGCTTGGCACACGCGGGACAGCGCTCCGCGTCCGATGGGACCGGTTCGCCGCAGGAGTGGCATGGGCGGGTCAGCGCCGCTCGGCAGCGTTCGCAGTATGCCGAGTCGGCGAGGCTCTCGTACCCACAAGATCGGCAGTGCATTGTTCCCCCAGGTCAAGGATAGCCCGTGCCTCTTGGGAGGGTCACGTCCACTCCTTCTTGGACAGGCTGCCTTGGGTACGTCGTTCCATGGAGGCGCGGGTGCGGGGGGCCCAGTGCAGGGGGACCGGGACGATCGGTCGAGGGCGCCTGCTTGGCTGCGCGGGCACGTGGCCCAGGTGGTGGCGGTCCGGTCGGGAGACGGATCAATGTCGTGCGAGTTGAGGGTCTCCCACACGGTGGAAGCGGCAAGCTTGAGACCGGGCGCGGCCGGCTCATCGTGAATGCGCCGGTAGCCCCACGAGACGTTCTCTCATGCCGGCCGCAACACCAGCAAGCGGCGTCCACGCCCGCGAGTCGCGCTGTTCGTCGGCAGGCGGTGAAGCAGCGCAGCGAGAGGGGAGCCGATCAGTCGGCGTGAACGCGGGCTTGGTCACCTGCCGTCGCATCACCATCAGCTGGTGCCGCGACACCAAGATTTCGATTTCCTTGTCACGATCGGTTCGGGGGAGCAGCCCCAGGAAGGAGAAGGCGGTCGTGACCGTGAGGTCAAGCGCAATAACGTGATCGACCCGCCATCCACGAGATCGCCCGTTTGAAGGCGGGCGAACATCCACATCGACCCGCACGGCCCTCACGACATCGACCACCACGCGATCCTGACCAGCCACCGCTGAACTGCCTCGCCTCGCCCCGGGGCCCTGGCCTTACCCGGCGTTACTCGCGACGGACACCGCCTTCTCGACATCCACCCCCGGATACTCGCCGCGGCGATCGGCGCCGCCCTCTACGCCCTGGCCGCGCGAGTCATGCGCATCACCGAGTTCAGACCACCGCCCTCCAGACGCCGGTCAGGCCTTGACGGCGAGCCCGCCGTACATCGAGACCATGGAGTCCTCCACGAGCAGCGCCTGGTCGTCGGGCCGCCACCGGTGCACCGGCACCACACCCGGCTCGATGAGCTCGAACCCGGTGAAGAACTCCTCGATCTGCGCTCTGGTACGGGCCTTGGACATGATGCCGCGCCGGTTGTACTGGGCGACGGCCTCGCTCACCAGCCTGCTCGGCGCGCTGTCGAGCGTGATGGTGGACAGGGCCAGGAAGCTGCCCGGCGGCAGCGGCTTCATCAGGTGCTCGATGATCGAGCGGACGTCGGAGTCGTCGCGGATGAAGTGCACCACGGCGATCAGGCACAGCGCGACGGGACGGGTGAAGTCGAAGGTGTCGCGGACCTCGGCCGAGCCGATGATGGCGTCGGGGTCGTTCAGGTCGGCCTGAATGTAGCGGGTTCTGCCCTCCGGGGTGCTGGTGAGCAGGGCGCGGGCGTGTACGAGGACGAGCGGGTCGTTGTCCACGTAGATGACCCGGGCGGCGGGGTCGGCCTGCTGGGCCACCTCGTGCAGGTTGGGCGAGGTGGGCAGCCCGGTGCCGATGTCGATGAACTGGTCGACGCCGCGCTCGGCCGCCAGATGGCGGGTCACCCTGACCATGAAGTCGCGGTTGGCGCGTACGGACGTCGGCATGTAGGGGGCTATCTTGATGACCTCCTCGGCCGCCGTGCGGTCGGCCGCGAAGTTGTCCTTGCCCCCCAGGAGGTAGTCGTAGACCCGCGCCGAGTGCGGCACGTGCGTCCTGAGATCGACCCCCGTCCGCCTGTCGCCGGCCACCCCCGCACCTCCGTGTTGATCAACTGCCATGTGCCCCACGTTAGCGGGATTCAGGGGGCGGGATCCGGCGAATCCCACCTGGAACGACAACATCCTTGGCTCAGCGAGAAGAGGGCTCGCTCTTCTTGCGGGTGTGGCGGTCGGGGACGGGGGAGCGGCCCGCGGAATGGTCGGCGGACGCCTCGGCCGCCCTGGCGGGGTCGCCGTCGAAGAGCGGGTCGGCGGTGGCGCGCAGCGCGTGCAGGCTCGGTTCGAGGACCTCCCACCTTGTTCACGCGCATGGGGCCGAGGATTGCGCTTGGGACTTGTGGCCGGGTTGAGGCTGACTGGCGACGACCGCCGAGAGTTCGGACGCGCGCGAGCCGCCGGACCTGACCGCACGCACCTGCTTCTCGACGGCCATCTTGGGTTGTCCGGCGAACTTGCCGGTCAGCCGCTTGAAGACGTGAGGCGAGCAGGCCGGCGTGACGCGGACGACAGGGCTCCCCGATGCGCGGAGCCGTCCGCCGGTGATGGACGGCAGTCCGGAAGCGATCGGGGCCGCCTGAGGCCGACGGTCGCCGCCCTGGCCCAGGGGGCGGGACGGACCGTCCCAGCACACGAACGGCCGGCGCGGCCGGCAGCGCCGGCCGTACGTGCGCTTTCATGGCCGCCCACGCTGGGAAGCGGCCCCTTTTCCCGGTCTCCCTCCCGCGAGTGAGAGTGCTTTCTCGCACGGGTCACTTCAGCGCGCCCGCCGTCATGCCCGCCTGGATCCGGCCCTGGAGGAGGGCGTAGACGATGAGGATCGGCGCCATGGCGATGGTCAGGCCCGCGAACAGCCCCGAACGGTCACCGGCGTAACCCTGCTCGACCGCCAGGTTGGCCAGCCCCTGGGACAGGACGAACTTGTCGTCGTCGCTGACCAGGACCAGGGGGATCAGGTACTGGTTCCACTGGCCGATGAAGTTGAAGATGCCGACGCTGATGAGCCCCGGCCGGGCCAGCGGCAACATGACCCGGAAGAAGATGCGCGCCTCGCCGCACCCGTCGAGCTTGGCGGCCTCGGCGACCTCCTCGGGCAGCGTCCGGAAGAAGGCCACCAGGAAGAACATCGAGAACGGCAGCGAGTACGCCGTGTACACGAGGATGAGCCCGGGCAGCGAGTTGCCGAGCCCGAGGTTCTGGACGACGAAGAACAGCGGGACCAGCGCCATGAAGACGGGGAAGGTCATCCCGGCGATGAAGAAGTAGTACAGGACGTTCTTGAGCCGGAACTCGAAGCGGGCGAAGATGTAGGCGCCCATGGCCGACAGCAGCAGCGTCAGCGCGACGCCGCCGCCGACCACGACGACCGTGTTGCCGAAGTACGTCCCGATCGAGGCGGTCTCCCAGGCGCGGGCGAAGTTCTCCCAGCGCAGGGCTCCGGGCAGCGACCACGCGTCCGCGACGATCTCGGGATCGGACTTGAAGGCGCTGACGACCGCCCAGACCAGCGGCAGGACCGACACCACGGCCCACAGGACGAGGAACGCCTGCGCGACGGCGACCGTCGGGCCGACGGAACCGCGCCGCCCGGACCGCGACCCGCGCGGGCCCGCGGCCGTCCGCCCGCTCACCCGCTCATGCGTGGCGATGGCCATCAGAATTCGATCCTCTCTCGGCGGGTCGCGGAAAGCGTGAACGCGGACAGGGCCAGGGTGACGCCGAAGAGCACGACGCCCATCGCCGAGGCGTAGCCGAACCGGCCGTAGGAGAACGCGTTCTGGTAGAGGTAGAACGAGCCGACCTGGGTGGAGTCGTTCGGCCCGCCGCCGGTCATGATCTGAACGACGGCGAAGGCGTCGAGGGCGGCGATTCCCAGGTAGACGGCGGCCGTCCTGATGTTCTCCCAGATCAGCGGGATCGTGATGCGGAAGAAGACCTGTGTCCTGGAGGCGCCGTCGAGCACCGCGGCCTCCAGCAGCGAGGCGGGGATGGCCTTGATGCCGGCGGTGAACAGCACGACGTAGAAGCCGACGCCGTTCCAGACCAGCACGGCGAGCACGGCCCAGAAGGCCAGCCGTTCGTCGCCGAGCCACGACGGCTGCACCCCGCCGAGGCCGACGGCCCGCAGCGCGCCGTTGAGCAGGCCGTTGATGGGGTTGTAGACGTTCATCCACAACACGCCGATGATCGCGATCGACAGCACGTACGGGAAGAAGTAGACGACCCGGTAGAAGGCGGCGCCCCTGACGCCCCGGATCTCCCCGCCGCGGGGGCCGCCCGCGACGTTGAGCATGAAGGCCAGGAACAACGCCAGCCCGATGGTGACGAGTGGCAGCGTCACCAGGAGGATCACGTTGTTGCCGAGGGCCTTCCAGAACACCGGGTCGCCGGCCAGTTCGGCGAAGTTGCCGAGCCCGACGAAGCCGAGCTCGGCCGACAGGCCGCGCCAGTCGGTCAGGGCGATGTAGAACGCCTGGACGTAGGGCGAGGCCACGAACACCGTGTAGAGGAGGACGGGCGCGGCCAGGAAGCCGATGATGATGCGGCTCTGGTGCCGGTTGCGCATGGTTCGTCCGCCTCAGCGCCGGGCCGCGTCGGTGAGGCGCTGGGCCTCCGTGGCGAGCTGGGCGGCCTTCACGTCGCCGTTCATGAAGCGGCCCATCACCTTGGCGATGTCGTTCCACAGGCGGCTGTTGCGGGTGTCGAGCTTGACCCCGAAGACGTTGTCGCCGGCCTCGGCCAGCGCGGCGTTGATCGACGCGAGCCCGTGCTTGGCGTCCCCGGGCAGCTCGGCCCTGCGGTTGGCCGACAGGGTGCCCGCCTGGGCGATGAAGCCGGCGGCGCTGTCGTCGGCCAGCATCGCCCGCAGGAACTCCAGGCCGCCGGCGGTGTTGGCGGCGTCGCGCGGGATGACGTACGGCTCGCCCGCCTTGGCGCACAGCGCGCCGAACGGCCGGTCGTCGGCGGTGGTGATCGACGGGACGCGGCAGATCGACATGTCGAAGCCGGCCGGGACGCTGTCGCCCATCTCCTTCTCCAGCCACGAACCGCCCGGCACGAACCCCGCCTTGCCCTGGAGGAACTGCATCTGGGCGTCGGTGTGGTTGAGCCCGGAGCTGCCCTTCAGCACCCAGCCGTTGGCGGGGACGGCCTCGAACGCCTTCAGCGCGGCCACGGCCCGCTCGTCGGTCCAGGCGTCCTTCTCCATGTTGTTGATCTTCTCGACGACCTCCTTGCCGGCCACCTTGTAGATCATCGAAGCGAGCCACCAGAACATGTAGTACGGGAACTGGCCGGGGTAGACCCAGGGCGCGATGCCCGCGGTGGCCATCTTCTCGCACAGGTCGAGGTAGGCGTCCCAGGTCTGGGGGTAGGTCCAGCCCTTCTCCTTGAACAGCGACGAGCTGTGCCACGCGCCGTAGGCGCCGTAGGAGATGTTGAGCACCAGGAACTCGCCGCCGTGCGTGCCCACCTCGACCACGCCGGGCCGCAGGGTGTCGGCCACGGTCACGTCTGGAGCGCTCCACGAGGGCGCGGCCAGCAGCGGCGCGAGCGGCAGGAGAGCCTTGTCGCCGACGAGCGCGCCGTAGTCGATGGCGTTGGAGCCGGAGTTGTTCACCACGTCCGGCGGGTTCTTGGCGACGAAGCGGGGTTGCAGACTCTGCTGGATCTGCTGGGTCGCCGACTGCTTGATGTCCGCCTTGGGGTGCTTGCTGCGGTACAGCTCGATCGGGCGCTTGATGTAGGTCTGGCCGTAGCCACCGTCGAAGACGACGATCTCCACGGGCGCGTCTGACGCGACCCCGAACGGGTTGCCCGCGACGGCGCGTCCCGTCGGGGTCGCGGCGGGGGCCTGGCGCCCGCCCGGCGTGGCGCACGCGGCCAGCGCGCCCGCCACGGGGGCCAGGGTCATGAACGCCAGGACCGAACGGCGGGTCGGGCTGGGCTGCGACGGACGGTCGTTCATTCGGTACACCTCCACAGGAATCGTGCTCCTTTGACGATCCTGAGTAAGGTAAGCTACCTTACTAACATGGCTACAGCAACAGGCAGTTCTTCCGCTCCACCGTGGAACTCCTTCGACCAGGCGTTCCGCGGCCAGCCCGAGGCTCTGACGGCCCTCGCCGCCGCCCTGCCGGAGCAGCTCGGCCGCCATGGGGGCGCCGGCGCCGACCGCCTGGTCGTGTTCGGGATCGGGGCCAGCAGGGCCGCCGCCCACGTGCTGGTGGCGGGGCTCACCGCCCGCGGCGTCCCGTGCGAGCAGCTGACCGGGGCCGACTTCACCGCGGCCCAGGTGCGGCCGGGGACGACGTACCTGGGGGTCTCCCAGTCGGGCCGCAGCGTCGAGATCGTGCGCGCCCTGACGGCGGTGCCCGAGCGGTCGCGCATGAGCGTCGTCAACCGGGTGCCCTCGCCCGTGGCCGGCCTGACGCCGCGGAGCCTGTGGCTGGGCGGCGTCGCCGACTCCCGGGTGTCCACCGTCGGCTTCACCGCGACCGCGCTCGCCATGGCCATGCTGGCCGGGCACCTGACCGGCGACCTCGACGCCGAGCGCTGGGCCGCCTTCGGGCCGCGGCTGGCCGAGGTGATCGACCGGCGGCGCGGGGACGCCGCCCGCATCGCCGCCGACGTGCTGGCGGCCGGTCACGCCGACCTGATCTCCTCGGGGGCCGGGATGGCCGCGGCCGAGGGCGGGGCCCTGCTGCTCCGCGAGGGCGCCGCGGTGCCCGCCGCGAGCTTCGACACCCGCTCGTACCTGCACGGTTTCATGGACAGCGCGCGGCCGGGGAGCGTCCACCTGATCGTCGACCGCGGTGGCGAGGCGCTGCTGGCCCGGCAGCTCGCCGACCACGGCGCCACCGTGCACCTCCTCGGCGCCGAGCCGGTCGCCTACGACGGGACCGGCCCGCTCCACCAGATCCACCTGCCCGGCATGACGGACGCCGAGCTGGCCGTCGCCGCCACCGTCATCTGGCAGATGGTCGTCCAGGAGGCGTGCGCGGCCACCGGCCGCCGCCCCGAGGACCCGGTGTTCACCCGCATCGACACGAAGGTCGGGACCGCCGCCGAATCCGGCGAGCTGAGCGTCGAGCGGCTGGAGGAGGCCAACCGGCGTGTCCGCGCGATGGCCGGCGCGTACCCCGGCGTCCCGGGCGTGCCCGGCGCGGCCGACACAGCGGCCGAGCGGGCGGCCGGCGTACGGGCGGCGTGGGGAGCGACCGTCGTCGAGGGTGACGTCTCGCTCGGCGGAGGGCGCGTCCACGTGCTGACCTTCGACGACCGCACGTCCATCGCCGCGGGTCCCGTCCCCTGGGGGATCGGGCCCGAGCTGCGTGAGGCCGGCGTCGAGTTCGCCGACCACGTCCTGGCCCCGCCGATCGAGCACCTTCCCGATCTTCCGGAGCTCGCCGACTCCGATATCGTGATCGCCGTGGTACGGGATCTGCCCCGCCATCCCGGCAGCGCTGCCGTCTTCGAACGCCTGCGCGCGCCCCGGCTGGTCGTCGTCGACATGGGATATCCGGGCACGCCCTACCCGCGTGCCACCGGCGTGATCCGCACCTTCGGCGCGTCGCGGGCGAGCGCGGCCGCCGCGGTGCGCGCCCTCACCGCCGCGAAGGAGACCCCGGTTGGCTGACGACACCCGCGCCGCGGAACTGCCCCCGACCCAGCGGCACGTGCTGAGCCACACGCTGGGCCACGGTTCGACCACCCGGCCGCGGCTGCTCACGGCGACGGGCCTGTCCAAGCCGAGCGTCAACGACGCGGTCAGCTCCCTGGAGAAGGCCGGCTACCTGCACCGCAACGGCCGGCACGTGCCGGCCACGGGCAAGCCGGCCGTGATGTTCGAGGCGGCCGGCGAGGTCGGCTGGGCGCTCGGCATCGACCTGGGCAGCTCGCACGTCGAGCTGATGGCCGTCGACCTCGCCGGGGCGGACACCGAGCACGTCTCCCTCGCCGAACCCGGCCGTCCCGGCGCCGCCCGCCGGCGCGAGCCCACCGCGCCGATCATGGAGCGGGCGGCCGCGCAGCTCGCCGCCTGGTGCGCGGACCCGCGCCGCCGGGGCAGGCTGCGGGCCGTGACGATCGCGCTTCCGCAGATCATCGACACCGGACGCCGCCAGGTCACCGCCGCCGACGCCGGTCGCGAGCAGGGCGCGGTCGCCACGCTGCTCCACGCGCTCGCCGGCCACTACGACGGCCCGATCCGGCTGGAGAACAACGTCAACTGCTCGGCGGTGGCCGAGATGCGGATCGGCGCGGGGGCCGACGTGCCGAGCCTCGCCTACCTGCAGCTCGGCGTCGGCGTCGGCGCCGGGATCATCAACGAGGGCCGCCTGGTGCGCGGCGCGCACGGCGCGGCGGGGGAGTTGTCGCGGTTGCCGTTCCCGTGGGCCGACGGCGCCGAGCAGACCTCGCGGCACGCCATGGAGGACCGCCTGGCGGCCTCCCGACTGGTCGACTCCTACCGGTCCCGGGCGGCCGTGGCCTCCGACGCCTCCGTCGGCGAGGTGGTCCGGGCCATCCTGGCCGACGTCGCCGCCGGCTCGGCCGAGGCGAAGGCCGTCCTGGACGCGTACGTGCTGGACGTCGCCAGGGCGTGCGCGGCGCTCGCGGCCGTCGTCGACCCCGACCTCGTGGTCATCGGAGGAGAGATCGGGGACGCGCCCGAGGTCGTCGCGGCGGTGCAGGCCGCGGTGCGGCCGCTGCACGAGTTCGTGGCCGTGTCCGGCAGCGTCGTCGGCGCGCTGGCCACCACGCTCGGCGCGGCCGTCCTCAGCCTCGAACAGGCGCACGGCCAGCTCCTCGGCGAGTACGCCGTGCACGCCGCGCCCGCCGTCGACCGCCTCCGCCCACCCCCGGGAGACCGCCCGGCCGGATGATCAGCGTGCCCGCCGTCGCTCATGGTCAGGACGGGACGTAGGCCGGTTCCGTGCCCGACGCCGGTCCCGTGCAGGGGCCGGCGAGGATGTCGATCCCTTCGCGGTAGGGGTTGGGCGACCAGAAGCCCTGGGCGCAGTCGTACACACGCTCCTGGGCCGCGGCCGCCGTCGCGGGCAGGAGCGCCGCCGCGACGAGAGCGAGGACGGGCGTTCGGACGGGGCGCATGATGATTCCCTTCGGAGTCCTGAGGGTCAGCGGACGAAGCTGCCCGGGCCCACACCGGAGGAGCCGTTGGCGTGCGGCGGGGGCTTCACAGGGGTTCCTTCGTGCAGCCGTCGGCGCCGAGGAAGCCGTTCCAGGAGAAGGCGGTGCCGCAGCGGTGGGTTCCGGCGGCCGAGCCGGACCGTACCGTGATCACGACGTTGGCGTATCCGGTGCCGTCGCACGGGTTGCCGGAGAGGTGGTAGCCGTACTGACCAGGGGTGATGCTGCCTTAGAAGCACTCGTAGGAGCCTTCGGCGTGGGCGGCGGGGGTCGCCAGGAGGGGCGCCGCGAGCACTGCGGTGGCGATGACCGAACGTTCGAGCGGACGCACGATGCTCCCTTCACGGAGACGGTTCCGTTCAAGAAACTAGGCAGCCCGGCCGGGGGTTGCCCAGAGGCATCTGTCACCGGTTCAAGTGCGCTTCTCCCAGAGCCACGTGTTCGAGCATGCCGGCCCGGAAGCCAGGACGAACGTGCAGCTCACGACCGTGAACGGAGTATTGAACACCCTTCAGGGCGGCGGCCACCATCTCCTCGAGCGACCGCAGGCCCTGCGCCGAGCCGAGGAGGCGAGCGCGCTGCGGCCCAGGCAGTTGAGGTGGGCGTCGCCCAGCGGGGGCAGCCGCGCCACATCCTCGTCCACAGGTCCAAGAGCAATGAGTTGATCTCAGCCTAAATGATCTTGGGAGGTTGCTTCAGGCAGGTGATCGGCGCGTAGGCATCGGTGATGCGGGATTTTCAGTTCTGGACGCATCCAGGTGCCGGCAGGCGGCCTCGATGGTGCCGAACAGTTCTTCGACCATCGGCGCCAGCGAGGCCCGGACCTCACTGGCCCCCTCTCCCGCGAGCAGTCGGTGCCGGAACTCCCCGTCCAGCACCCGGTCAATGGCCGATGCGAGTGCCGCCACCAGCCGCGGGCGTAGCGGATCCCCCTGCGGTGGCATGTCCTCGGCCAAAGTGGCGGCGAGAAGATCCTCTCGCTCCCGGCGCAGCTCCAGTTCCCTGCCACGCAGTGCAGGGCTGGCGTTCATGGTCCGCTGGTACTCGACGCTCTGCACGAGCAGGCCGGCGATGTGATAGTCGCCGAGCAGGCGCAGGTAGCCGCGGGCCAAGGCCTGTGCGATCGATTCGTCGTCTCGACGGCTCCTGATGGCCGCGCTCGGTGCTGCCACGAAGCTGTCGCGCTCCTGGAAGAAGAGGTCCTCCTTCGTCGGGAAGTGGTTGAAGACCGTCTGGACCGCCATGTCGGCCTCCCTGGCCACGTCGGCGATGGTGACGGCGTCGAATCCCTGCGCGAGAAAGAGCCGCATCGCTGCCTCGCCGATCGCCTGCCGCGTCTGCTGCTTCTTGCGGTCTCGCCGACTCGTCATCTCGCTCATGGGCCAAGCGTACGAGCCCTCGCGGCCGCCGATACATAAATAGTGTGACTCTATTCATGTATAGACACTGTTGATGTAGTCACTACACTCATAGAACGTCTCCAATCACCGTGAGAGGTAAGCGTGACGACATCGAAGCGACACTGGGCCCTGCCGCGCGTTCTCATCGCCCTGGTGGCGGTCGAGACCGCCCTGGGAGCGCTCCTGTTCGACCTGGTCCTCCATGACACGGCCCACGAGCACATGTACAAACCGGCCTGGCCCCCGCACGCCAAGTTCCACGACGCGCAGTACATCGTCACGTCGCTGGCTCTCGGCCTGCTCGCCCTGCTCCTGCTGGTCCGCCGCCATGGGGACACGCACTCCCGCCTGCTGTGGTCGGCAGGCATCGTGGCCGTACCGTGGGCCGCCATGTTCCCCGCGCTGCTGTTCCCCGGCACCGCCACGTACGACCCGGAATTCAAGGACGAAACCCAGTTCGTTCTCGGCTTGCACGGCCAGTTGTTCATGGCCGCCGTCACTTGCGTGATCCTCGCCGTCGCGGTGCTCCTCGCCGTGACGCGCCGCCGTCAGGTCACGTCGTGAGGCTGTTCGTCTTCGGTGCGAGCGGTGGCCTGGGCGCGCAGTTGCTCGACCAGGCCCTGGGCTCCGGCCACCGCGTCACCGCCGTGGCACGCACCCCCGAATCGATCCCCGGCCATGCCCGCCTGACGATCCTGCCCGGCAATGTGCTGGAACCCCATGGCTGGCGCCGGGTGCTCGCGGGCCACGACGCGGTGCTGTCGTGCCTCGGAAGCGCCGATCGACGTCCCACGACCGTCTACTCGCAAGGTATGACCGGCATCATCGCGGCCATGCGGGACAGCGGAGTGCGCCGACTGACCTGCGTCACCTCAGCCAGTCTCAGCCTGCCCCCGACCGCACCGCTGAGCCGGCGACTGCTGATCGGCGGTGTGGTCCGGCCGCTGTACCGCCACGTCTACACCGACATGACCAAGATGGAGGACGTCGTCACCACCAGCGACCTGGACTGGACCATCGTCCGACCGCCGAAGCTGACCGACGGCGAGCTCACCCGCCAGTACCGGACGGCCGCCAACCAGCACCTGCCGCGCCCGCGTACTTTGTCGCGTGCCGATCTCGCGCACTACATGCTCAACCATCTCGACGATCAGGCGAGCCGGCGGTCCATCATCGAGATATCCCGTTGATCGTGCGCTGTGGCCGGCGCAGATGCTGTCGTCGAGGTTCAGCAGGCCCTGCCTCACCACGAATAGGGCCAGGCAACGCTTGCGACGCCTCGCCGCTCCTGTGCTCGCGTCGAATGTGATCAGCCGGACTGTGCGAGCAGGTGGACGATACCGGCCGGGTTCTTGATCCAATGGGTTCTGGAATCGAGGTTCTCCAGGGGTTCCAGCTCATCACAGGGGTGGATGCCGATGTCGGCCAGCTTGCCCGTCGCCGCGTCCAGGTCATCGGTGTGGAGTTGCAGCCACAGGTCGGGCTGGCTGTAGTTGTCCACGCAGTCGAGCCACAGCGTGTTGGGCCCGAACCGCACCGAATGAGTTCTCGAGACGGTCGGTGCATAGGAGACGTCGTCCTCTTTGACCTCGAAGCCCAGGGTGTCTCGGTAGAAGGCCACGGTGGCCTCGTACTGCGCCTTGGGGATCTTCATGGCGATGTTCAGGCCGGCGGTGAATTCAGGCTTGTCCATGGTTGCTCGACTCCTTCGTCGCGCCAGATCAGTGACGGTGGTCGGGCCCGGCGCGGGAGAGCTCCTCCAGCAGCGCCCGCCGCGTCGGGCCGATGAGCGCCGCGAACACCGCGACCGCCTGCCCTTCCGCATCAGGCGGCCGCATCGAGGTAGGTCTTCAGGTCGACGAGTTCTGCGTCCCATCCCTGGCTATTGGCCTTATGGGCGGACCAGGCGACGTCGTCGGCGGCTTGGGCGAATCCGCTCTCCACGAGACGCAGCCGGGTGCCGTCCGGCACTTGCTCCAGCGTGAACTCCACAAGCGTCTGCAGTTCATGGTTCGCAGGCAGGCCCTCGATCCCCCACCTGAACGCGAAACGGTGGGGTGGCTCGACCACCGTGATCGTGGCGACAGATTCCTGGCCGAGGTCCTCCCAGCGGAAGTACGCTCGCCCGCCGGGCCGCAGATCTACCTCGGCCACCGAACCGAACCACCGCGAGAGGCCTTCGGCGGTGATCAGGGCGGCCCACACCCGCTCAATGGGATGCCTCAGCACCACTTCGCGTTCGATCGTGTCCGGGACCATGCCCACCCTCCTGTCGCAACCTTTATGTTGCCATTAATATAGCAACATAAAGGTTGCGACAGTCGCCCGCCAGCCCCAGACGTCCGCATGATCAGGGCGCCGGTTCTCCCGCTCACCAGATCCGCAACGGTGGCGTGCGCACCCTCGCCGGAACCCTTCCCCCGCCACCGCGAGAAACCCGTCGCCCCGAGAACGCGACAGCCGCAGGCGGCGGGAGCCGGTTGGCCGGGGCGGCGCCCCCTTGAACCGGCTCCCGCCTGCAGGCTCTGCTCACTCGGCAGGCCGAGTCGGGCCGGGGTGAGAGAGGCGGCGCATCGTGTCGGTCCTGGCCGAGGTTTCCCGGATGCGCGTTGTCACGATACCGGCGCAGCCCCGGCTGGCTGCGGATGGAACGGCACGGGATCGTCCCCCATCCGCGCCGACGACGCAGGGACGCGCGCCGGGCATCGAGGTGGAGAAGGCAGCCTTGAGGTCGAACGCGTCGGCCGGCGAGTCGTTCGATGGGCGACAATGCCGGATGTGATTGTGGACAAGGCGATCTACTGCGACGGCGTACGCCACACCATCCACGGCGACATCAGCGACGCCTTCAGTGATGCCAGGACTCGGGGCGACTGCTTCCTGTGGATCGGCTTGCACGAGCCCAGCCAGGAGGAGTTCGACCTGATCACCAGCGAGGTGAAGCTGCACCCGCTGGCGGTGGAGGACGCCATCCACGCCCATCAGCGGCCCAAACTCGAACGTTACGGCGACACCCTGTTCGTGGTGCTCAAGACGCTGCTGTACGTGGAGGACGGCTCCGACATCGAGGTCGGCGAGATCAACCTGTTCGTCGGCGCGGACTTCGTCATCAGCGTCCGGCATGGGCAGGCCAACCCGCTGACAGGGGTGCGCAGGCGGATCGAGAGCGATCCCGAGCTGCTGGCCGCCGGGCCGGCCGGGGTGCTGTACGCGATCTGCGACCAGATCGTCGACACCTACTCGGAGATCTCCCACGAGGTCGAGCACGACTTGATCGTGCTGGAGCGGCGGGTCTTCAGTGGCGAGCAGGCCGACGTGACCGAGGACATCTACTCGCTCAAGCGTGAGGTGCTGGAGTTCCGGGCCGCTCAAGATCCCCTCATCCCCGTCCTTGAGGAGATCGTCAAGGGACGGGTGGAGTTGTGCAACGTGGCCCGCGACCAGTTCCGCGACGTACTCGATCATCTGCTGCGGGTGGACGCGGCCGTCGACGAGCACAACGAACTGCTCACCAACGCCCTGAACGCCCACCTGGCCCTTGTCGGCCGCGAGCAGAGCGCGGCGGCCATGCAGCAGAACGCGGACATGCGCAAGATCTCCTCGTGGGCGGCGCTCATCGCCGTCCCCACCATGATCGCCGGGGTCTACGGCATGAACTTCGACCACATGCCCGAACTGCACTGGCTGCTCGGTTACCCGCTGAGCTTGTGCGTCATGGTCATCGCCGTGATCATCGTGTACCGGCTGCAAGCTTCAGCGGGCGGGACAGTCCCGGCCGGTAGCCGGCGACGGTCTCCACGGTGAGGGTTGGCGGGCCCGTCGCCATAGGCGCGTAACCCTCGATCGGGCCGTTGCCCGCCGCCACGGCGTCCAGCGGTCCGGTGTCGGCGCCGGTGGCTGCGGTGAGTACGGGTGGCGGCTTTCACAGGTGGGTGACAGATTCAAAAATATGGGTCAAACTACTATTTGTGTCATTGACCCGAAACACCTTGCGTGCGGATCGGGTCGGTTGGCGTGGCTTCATCCCATCGCTCCTACGAGCGCTGCCTTTCATCGGACAGCACACCGCAAGGCGGCGGGCGACCCCTCGTGGCTCGATCTCCGAAAGGACGTCATGTCATGTTCGCTCAGGTTGTCTCCACGGAGGCGGAAAGCGACAAGCTCGCCGGTCTCCTCACGTTCTGCGAGGAGCAGCTCCCAAGCTTCCGCGCAGTTCCCGGTTTCAAAGGCTTCTACCTGCTTGCCGACCGCCAGAGCGGCAAGGTTCTGACCATCTCCCTGTGGGACAGCGACGACGACCTGCGCAGGAACAACGAAGGCCGAGGCGCCCAGGCACGTCAGGAGGCGAGTGCGGAGCTGGGCGTCACCCCTCCTCCGGTCGCCGTCTACGAGGTCGTGCTGCAAGCGTGACCCACAGCGGAGCGGCCCTGTCGGCCTGCGAACAGAGATCGGCACAATGAGCCCACCGACTCATCCCTCCCCGGGCCTGCGGGAACGCAAGAGGATCAAGCTGCGCCGCGCCATCCAGACCGCGGCGCTGCGCCTCTTCGAGAGCCAGGGCTACGAGAACACCACCGTTGAGCAGATCGCCGAGGCGGCCGAGACCTCCACCACCACCTTCTACCGCTACTTTCCCACCAAGGAGGACGTTGTCCTCGACAACGACGCCTCCCCCCTCTTCGAGACCACCACCGCTGAGCGACCCGCGGGCGAGCCCCTGACGGCGACGGTCCGCGCCGCCATGGGCGCGGTCGTGGCGGCGGCCGAAGCCGACCGCGACCTCACCCTCGCCCGCATGCGGCTCGTCGCGACCGTCCCGGCCCTCGAAGCTCGTTACGCCGGCGAAGAGCGCAGGACCATCGAGCTCCTGACCGCCCTGCTCGCCGGCCGCACCGGGCGCCCGGCCGACGACTACCAGCTCGAACTCATCGCTTTCGTCCTCGCGGGGGTCCTGTTCACCGCCTCCCGCAGATGGGTGGCCGACCAGGGCGCCACCCCGCTCGCCGCCCTGGTCGACCAGGCCCTCACTACCGTCGAACCGCTACTGGCCACACTTGAGGACCCGACCCGGACACTGCCCTGACCGGCCGGGCGGGGTGGGGCTGAGCACGTCGACCGCACGCCACGGGCAGACGGCGAATCCGCGCGGCGGCAGTACCGGGATCGGCAGCGCCTTGTGGTCATCTCTCACCTCTCGTTGCGGGGGAGGGGGCGCGGGTCAGATACACGGTGGCCGCAGCTCACCGCATGAAATCGGGTTTTCCATGTCAAATGGTGGAAGGGGACAGTGCCGGCATCGCCTCCTCGGTGGAGGCGTAAATCCGTGGTGTGGGCGGCGTGTGCCGTACTACAGTCGGGCACGCCTTCACCCTCGCGGCTGCTGAACCACGAGGCCCACGGCGGCGGCTCCGGTCCGTCGCCTTCTT
>NZ_JBEYTJ010000051.1:0-64450 GCF_040642995.1 Nonomuraea sp. NPDC047529
CCCTGGTTGTGACGGATCTGGTTGTGGTGATCAATCCATCTACCAGGGGTTTCTTACGTCGTCAGGCGATCGCCAAGCTCGCGATCAGGCTGTGATCAGCGCCCTGCCGCCAGGGGGATGAAAAAGCCTCATTGAGGGAGCCATCGATTTGCCCGGACGTCGAGAGGCGATGGCGGTCGGTGTGGCAGCCCGGTGTTCGAGGATGGTTCAGGGGCGTCGCCAGGCCAGGAGGCCGTCGGGGGCGTCGGCCTGGACGAAGCCTGCGCTCGCGAGCTCTTCCCGGAGGGTTTCCCAGGCAGGACGGTAGGCGTGGCCGACGAGTTCTTCCTCGCTGAGCAGTTTGTCGCCCTGAGTGATCCGGTAGAGGTAGCGGCACGTGGCGCCTTCGTCGTCCGACTCTGTGATCTCGGACGAGACCGTGTACGTGTGGCGGCCCACCTGGCGGGAGTCGAGTTGCCGCATGGGACGGGGTTTCGGCGGGCCGCCGTCGCGCCAGGTGAAGATCAGAAGACCGCCGGGCTCCAACTGGCCGGCCAGGACGGGCCAGAGCCGCTTGCGGTAGCCGGGTTCCAGGGCGTACATCACGTTGATCATCACCATGGCTTCGAGCGGGTCGTCGAGGTCGAGGCTCAGGGCGTCGTGGGGGAGTACGGTGATCCGTTCGAGCAGGTCCGGGCGTTCGGCCAGGCGGGACAGTAGGACAGCGCGCATCGCGGCCGAGGGTTCCAGGGCGAAGATCTCGGCTGGTGTCCATTCGGCCACGGATGTGGTGATCAGGCCGGTTCCGGCGCCTATCTCCAGGATGCTGCGGTGAACTCCGGCCAGGAGGGGCGGCAACTTCTTGCGGACGTCCGGTACGTGGCTGTTCACTGCGAGCAAGTCGTAGAAGACGGGGGAGATGTAGTCGGCCATGGTCGGTCACCGTAGTTCAGGTGGTTCACGAGTGCGGGTGGGCGTGGGGTTCTTCATGGCACTGCTCATCGGGCTGGTGTGCGGTGGGGATGATTCCGGACGACGGGGGACGTTCCAGGGTCGGGCCCGTGAGGTGGCTGCGCGGTGGCAGGGGTCGGCGGACGATCGTGCCTGGCGCGACGGGTTCGTGGCGTTGGAGGTGTTGAATCCGCAGGGATGGGCACGGGTGGGCGACATCCCGGCCTGGGTGAACAGGAGCGCGCACAACGGTGTGTGGCGGCTGGACGTCGAGCTGCCCACGGACACACCGCCCAGCGCGGACGTGCGATGGCCGGACGGGAAGGTCTCGCGTGTGCCGCTCGTGTCGGCGTCCAGGGCGTACGCGGAGTTCGGCAGGCCGGCCCCCTTCATCGAGGACGAGTGCCCGGCCGAGGGTTGCCGTCCGCTTCGGGTGGTCGGTGTCCGGCTGGGCCGGGTGCCGGTGGAGACCAGCCGGGGGACGGTCCGGGTCCCCGCGTGGGTGTTCAGCGTTGAGGGGGTCGAGCAGAAGAAGGTGCATGTGGCGGTCGATCCGTCGGCTGTGACCGCTCGTCCCGAGCGGGTGCCGGGGAAGGTCGAGGAGGTGCTGGCGTACGACCTCGTCGCGGGCGAGTCGCAGGGGCTGCTGCTCCGGTACGGGTACGGCGCCTGCGAGACCGTGCACGGGGTTCGGGTCTACGAGACGGACCAGGTGGTGGTGGTCGATGTGGACGAGGGAAGTGCCAGGGTTGTCCAGGTGTGTCCGGCCATGCTGAAGACGGCCACGACCACCGTCACGCTCGCGCGGCCGCTGGGGAACCGGCTCGTGCTCGACTCCCAGGCGGGGCTGCCGGTGTTGCGCGAGCCGATCAGGCGCTGACGACGCCTCGGCACCGCCGCTCAGAAAGAGCCGAAAGGCCCCGAGAGCCAGGAAGAGCCAAGGGGGCCCGCGAGCCAGGAAGAGCCGCAAGGGCCCGGGAGAGCCAGGAAGATCCCCAAAGGGCCCGAAAGAGCCCGGAGAGGGGCAGGGGGAGTCAGGCGCCGGCTGCCGGTGCCCGGTCCAGCAGCACGCCGAAGTGCTCGCGGTACGCCGGAAGCAGCTCGTTCTCGTTCAGGATGCGTTCGGCCCGTTCCCCCTGCCGGGTGACGATCAGCTTGCGCCCGCTGACCGTGGTACGCCCCTCCGCCGTACGGATCGAGCAGACCGGCGACCTGGTGAAGTGCGAGTCCGGCGAGGTCGCCTGCCACCAGCAGGTCGGTACGAAGTCGGCCAGCTCGTACGCCCGCCCCGTGAGCCGGTAGGCGAGCTCACCGTTGTGCGACACGTCGAGATCGCCGTGCTCCCCTGGAGCGGGGACGATCCGGAACGTCCCGGCAGGGTCCTTCTGCTCGCCGCGCTCGTCCAGCCGCAGCGGCTCGTCGGCGAAGTCGCCGAAGCCGACGTCCACCAGCCACGACTCGTCGAGGTCGACGCGGAGCGCGAGGTGGTCGAACAGCGGCCCGGGCCGGCCGCCCTCGAACACCCGCGCCGCGAGCATGGTCACCCGATAGCCGAGTGTGGTGAGCAGCGCGGCGAACAGGCCGTTCTGCTCGTAACAGAATCCGCCGCGGCGGCGGGTGACCAGCTTGTCGAACAGGGCGTCCGTGGCGAGCGAGATGGGTTCGCCGAGGTGGATGCTCAGGTTCTCGAACGGCACCGCCCTCAGGTGCGCGAGCTGCAGGGCTCGCAGGCCGTGGACGTCCGGGGGCACCGGCCGGGACGCTCCGAATCTGTCCAAGTAGCGGGTGACTTGCGACTCGTCCATGACGTACAGGAAACCATGTCTCGCCTGCTCGTGCCCGCCGGATGGCGTCGGGGCTCAGCTCCGTACGGCGCACAGCAGACGGTTGTTACCCCGCTGCCACAACGTGCCGATCTCGCCGAACCCGGCCTTGGTCAGCGCGTTGACGTGGTGCTCGACCAAGTGGGACTCGGAGCCGTCGTGGGAGGCGCCGGCCGTGCTGCGCTCCTGGTTGAGGTCGGCGAACGCGGGGTCGGCGGAGATGGCGTCCCACCAGGAGCGCCAGTCCTCGGGGAGGCGGTCGCCGAAGACCCGGTCGGTCTCGCGCTGGTGCACCGCGCGCTCCAGCCGGGCCAGGGTGGGGGAGGAGGAGTCCATGTGGTCGCCGTTGAGCAGGACCCCGCCGGGACGCAGCACGCCGGCCAGCTCGGCGTACGTCTCCTGAAGCTCCTCCGGCGAGATCCAGTGGAGTGCGGTGGTGCTGACGGCGGCGTCGGCGGGACGGTCGAGGCCGAGCGCCGCGGTCCACCCACCGGTGCGCAGGTCGGCGGAGACGAACCGAAGCCCCGGGTAGGCGGCCCGGCCGAGACCGAGGAGCAGCGGATCGGCGTCGACGGCGATCACGGTGGCTTGGGGAAGGCGTTCGAGCAGCCGGGCGGACAACGACCCCGGCCCGCAGCCCAGGTCGATGACCACGGGATCGGGCCGTCCCAGGGCCTCGACCGCGTCGATCAGCGCGGTGAAGCGGGCCTCCCGGTCGGGCAGGTAGCCCTCCTGCTGGCGGTCCCAACGCTCGATCCAGTGCAGTGCGACTTCGTGGGTGAGCATCACAATCTCCCTGTAACCGTCGTCTAAGATTTGGGCAGTCACAACCTAGAGCGCGAAGGTGTAACTGGTCAAGTGGATTACAACAGTCACACAGATACGATCATCCGGGTCGCGGTGGCGCTGGTCAACGGGCTGACCCCGGGCGAGCAGCGAGGGCGTGAGTTCCCCGTCCCCGGCGACCTCGTCGCGGCGGCCTCCGAGGCGCTGGACAGCGTCTATCCCGGCCACCGCGAGCTCGGCGCGGCCGACGCCGCCGAGCTGGCCGAGGTCGCGGCCCGGTTGCGCGAGGTGTTCCGCGCGGTGGCGGACGGCGACGCCGACACCGCCGCCCTGGCCACCAACGCGCTGCTGGAGGAGAGCAGGGCCAGGCCGATGCTCGAACGCCACGACGGCGAGCCGTGGCACCTGCACTTCCACGGCCCCGGCGGCTCGCTGGCGGGCGACTGGGCCGCGAGCTGCGCGACCGGGCTCGCGATCGTGCTCGGCAGCGAGTTCAGTGACCGCCTCGGCGTCTGCACCGCCCCCCACTGCGACCGCGTCTACGTGGACGTCTCCCGCAACGGCACCCGCCGCTTCTGCACCACCGCCTGCCAGAACCGGGTCAAGACCGCGGCCTTCCGCGCCAGGACACGGACCGAGTGAACCGGCCAGGAGGTGAACCGGGCCGGGTCAGCTGAGGACGCGGATCGGCGTGCCGTCCAGGAACGCGTCGATGTCCTGCACGGCGTCGCGGAAGAAGGTCTCGTAGTTGCCGCCGGTGACGTATCCCAGATGCGGGGTGGCCAGCACGTTGGGCAGTCTGCGCAGCTCGTGCCCGGCGGGCAGGGGCTCGGTCTCGAAGACGTCCAGCCCGGCCCCCGCGATCAGCCCCTCGCGCAGCGCCGACGCCAGGGCGGCCTGGTCGACGATGGCCGCCCGCGAGGTGTTGACCAGGTAGGCGCTGGGCCGCATCAACGACAGCTCGCGCTCGCCGACCAGCCCGCGGGTGCGCTCGCTCAGCACGAGATGCACGGAGACGACGTCCGACTCGGCGAACAGCTCCTCCTTGGTCACCGCCCGCACGCCCAGCTCGCCGGCGCGCGCCGCGGTCAGGTTCTGGCTCCAAGCGATGACGTCCATGCCGAACGCCTGCCCGATCCGGGCCATCTGCGCCCCGATCTTGCCGAGGCCGACCAGCCCGAGGGTGCTGCCGTGCAGATCCATGCCGACGGTGCTCTGCCACGGGCCGTCGGAGCGCATCGCCGTGGCCTCGGGCACCAGGTGCCGGGCCAGGCCGAGGATCAGCGCCCAGGTCAGCTCGGCCGGCGGGGTGGAGGCGCCGCCCGTGCCGCACACCGTGACGCCGCGGGCGCGGGCGGCGTCGAGGTCGACGGAGGCGTTGCGCATGCCCGTGGTGATCAGCAGGCGCAGCCGGGGCAGCCGCTCGAACACCTCCGCTGTGAACGGCGTGCGCTCCCGCATGATGACCACGATCTCGACGTCGGCGAGGGCCGCGACCAGCTCGTCGTGGCTGGTGAAGTGGGCCCGGAAGCTCGTGGCCCGGACCCGCGACCAGTCGGCCAGGCCAAGGGCCACGCCCTGGTAGTCGTCGAGGACGGCGCAGCGCAGCATGACCTGTGATCCTACGCCGCGGCCCCCTGCTCCAGCTCCCCGGCGGGGCCGGGGAGCTGGAGCCCGTTCAGTCGGCGGCCAGCCTTTCCGCCTCTTCGTGCAGCGCCGCGACCAGGATCAGCTCCAGGTTGAGCTCCTCCAGGTCCGGCGTCGCCAGACCGTCAAGGACGCGCATGGTGGGCCTCCCTGCACAAATGACGTCTCAGGTGTCACATAGGTTCACATCTATCTGAGACGTTCTCAGGGGAGGCGCGGACCGGGAGCCGGTGGGGTCATTCCCGCGCGGTTTGCGGCAATTGTCCAGGGCAAATCATCAGGCCACTCCTGGCAGGCCGGAATCGCGGTTCAACTCCATCTCCATCTGCATCGCCAGAATCTCCTGCCGCTCCTCGTTGATCCTGCGGCAGAGCGTCACATATGCGGTGAGAACCTTGGAGTAGGAGGCTCGTGCCTGCTCCAGTTGGGTGCGCAGCCGTTCGATGCGGTCGGGGTCGGCGAGCTCCTCGGCCTCCGCCTCGGCCAGCAGCGCGCGGGCCTCGTCGACGATCTCCTCGGCCCGCATCCGCGTACGTCGCAGCATCGCCGAGCACTGGAAGAGCTCGGTCAGACGCGCTGAGGAACGAGCGAAGTCGGACTTGCTCATCGTCATGCCGCCCGCCCGATGCCAGCGAAGATTCGATGCCATTCCCGCCACCTTCCCGGTCAAGGTTGCCTAACTGTAGACGTCTGTACCCCGCCGGAGGATGACGCGCGAGCCCGAGGAGTAGGTCCATGCTCCCGGCGGAGAGTTTCTTCCTCTCACAGGTCGAAGATTTTCCCCTGAAACTCATTCGGTCACCGCTGAATGTGCTGATTAGAGCCGTGTCTGGGGTCTTTTCCGAGGAATGCAACGAATCGCCGTGCTGGGCAAATTAGGTGGCTCGAAGACGGTCGATCGGCCCCCGCGGCGACGGGCGTTCGTCACATACTGAAACGACATGGCAGCGCAACGTGACTCTGAGGTGGCGGTAGTGGTGGCGATGTCGGCGGCGGGGAACAACGACGAGACGGTCGACGTCAGCGTCGTCATCCCGGTGCACAACTGCCGTCCCTATCTGGACAGGTGTCTCACCTCGGCGCTCGTGCAGCGGGTGAAGAAGGAGATCATCGTCGTCGACGACGGCTCCACCGACGGCGGCGCCGAGCTCCTCGACCTCTACGCGACCTACCACCAGACCAGCGTGAAGGTCGTGCACATCGAGGGCTCGGGCGGCGCGGGCCGGCCGCGCAACGTCGGCCTCAGCCACGCCACCGGCCGGTACGTCTTCTTCTGCGACGCCGACGACCACCTCGGCCCCGAGGCGCTCGAACGCATGGTCGCCATGGCCGACAGGAACGGCTCCGACATCGTGCTCGGCAAGATCGTGGGCCACGGCAGGCGGGCCCCCGCCTCGATGTTCCAGCAGAACGCCGAGCGCCTGACCCTCGCCGACAGCAACGTCTACAACAGCCTGAGCTGCTTCAAGCTGTTCAGGCGGGAGATGGTCGAGCGGCACGGCATCCGCTTCGCCGAGGACATGCTGGTCGGCGAGGACATCATGTTCACCGTGCACGCCTACTGCCACGCCGGCGTGATCTCGGTGGTCGCCGACTACGACTGCTACCACCTGGTCTCCAGATCCGACGGCACCAGCATCATGCAGCGGGCGGGCAGCAGGGACCCGGTCGCCTGGCTGTCCATGATCCGGCGGCCCATCCGGCTCATGGCCCGGCACGTCGAGCCCGGCCCGCTGCGCGACCACCTGCTGCGCCGGCACTTCAGGCTCGATGCCTTCGCCCAGCTCGGCACGGTGTTCCTGGAGAGCGACGACGTACGCCGCAAGGAGATCGCGCAGGAGGTCGCGGCGCTGTGCGACGAGTGGTTCACCCCCGGCGTGCACGCCCGGCTCAACAGCATCGACAAGCAGCGCGTGGCAGCGCTCGGCGACGTCGACCGCCTGGTGCGGCTGGCCCGCATCGAGAGCGCCACCGTGCGGCGGCGGCTGACCGGGCTGCGCTGGGAGGGCGACCACCTGGTGGTCACCGGCACGGCCGGCCTGGACGGCATCAGCCAGGACGACGGCGTGGCCCTGGTGCTGCGCGCCCGCAACGACCCGCACGGCGAGCTCGTCGTCCCGGCCGAGCGGCGGGGCGCCGAGTTCACCGCCCGGGTGGACGTCGCCGCGCTCTCCTCCGGCGTCTGGGACCTGCGGGTGGCGGTCGAGCTGGAGGGGGTGGTGCGCCACGGCAGGCTGGGCGCCGACCGCGACAACGGCGTCACCCGGCCGCCGGCCCACCTGATCGGCGGGGTGGTGACCTTGCCGTACTTCACCCGGGACAACGGCAACCTGAGCATCGACGTCGGCGGGCACGTCGTCGCCGTGCCCGGCACGGTCCGGCTGCACAGGACGCGGTGGGCGCTGGGCCACCGGCTCGTCGTGCACGGCGAGGTCAGCGTGGCCGGGACGGTCCCCGAGTGCACGGCGGTCAGGCAGATCGTCTGGCGGGAGCGGCGTACCGGCCGCGAGCGCGCCGAGCGCGTGACGGCGCTGCCCGGGGGCGGGTTCGCGGCCAGGCCGGCGGTGGGCCGGCTCCCGCCCGGAACCTGGGACGCCTACCTGGAGCTCGACCTGGGCGGGCCGCCCGCGCGGTTCAGGGTCGAGACCGACGCCGAGACGGTCGCCGGTCCGCGCAGGTGGTGGGGCGCGGCGTTGCTGCGCAGCGTGCGGCCGTACGCGACCTCGGGGAAGGGGCGGCTGAGCACGGTCGTGCACCGGCTGACGCCGCGAACGATCCTCAGGAGGATCCTTCAGTAATTGCCACCTATGTGCAGGTGCAAGGCGATGCTCTAAAGTGAGAAGGATTTGTTCGTCCTTCTGGAGGCGTTGCCGTGCACGTACCCGATGGCTTCTTCAACGCAGCTACTTCCGTCTCCGCCGGAGCGGTGGCGGCCGCCGGGGTGGCGGTCTGCCTGCGGGGCGCACGCCGGGAACTTGACGACCGGACCGCGCCCATGGCGGGGCTCGTGGCGGCGTTCATCTTCGCGGTCCAGATGCTGAACTTCCCCGTCGCGGCGGGCACCAGCGGCCACCTGCTGGGCGGCGCATTGGCGGCGATACTCGTGGGGCCCTACACAGGGGTGCTCTGCATGGCCGTGGTGCTCCTGGTGCAGGCCGTGTTCTTCGCCGACGGCGGGCTGACCGCGCTGGGCGTCAACATCACGATCATGGGCATCGTCACCGTGCTGGTCGGCTGGGGCGTGTTCCGGCTGGTCACCGGGTTGTCCAGGGGCAGGGGCGGGGTGACGCTCGGGGCGTTCCTCGGTGCGCTGATCTCGGTGCCGGCCTCGGCGCTGGTGTTCTCGCTGCTGTTCTGGATCGGCGGGACCGCGCCCATCGAGGTGTCGGCCGTGGCCGCGGCCATGGGCGGCGTGCACGTGCTGATCGGCATCGGCGAGGCCCTGATCACCGCCACCACCGTCGCCGCCGTGCTGGCCGTCCGGCCCGACCTGGTCTACGGCGCCCGCGGGCTGGCCAAGCCGCTGGTGCTCAAGGGCGCCGAGGGCACGACCACGACCGTGGGCGAGGAGGCGCCGGCGGCCCGGCCGGGCGCGCTCAGGCCGTTCCTGCTGGGCGGGATCGGGCTGACCCTGGTGCTGGCCGGCGTGGTCTCCTTCTTCGCCGCCTCCGACCCCGACGGGCTGGAGGCCGTGGCCGAGAACAAGGGCTTCAGCGGCCAGGCGGTCGACCACGCGTTCGGGTCGTGGGCGCTGGCCGACTACGGTGAGGTGGGCGGCATCCCGGTCGGCGTGGCCGGGATCGTCGGCGTCGGGCTCGTGCTGCTCATCGCCGGTGGCGTGGCGTTCGCCGCGCGGAGCCGTACGAACGTGGGGGTCTGATCTGTGAGAGACGGTGAGTGACGGTGGGCGCGGGGCATCGGCACGATCTCTATCTGCCGGGTGACTCACCGGTCCACCGGTTGCCGCCGCAGTGCAAGCTGCTCGCCGTCTTCGCCTTCGCCGTCGTCGTGGTGGCCACGCCGCGGGAGCGCTTCTGGGCGTTCGCGGTCTACGCGGTGCTGCTCGGGGGCGTCGCGCTGGCCGCGCGGGTGCCGTTCGGGCACGTGCTGCGGCGGATGGTGATCGAGGTGCCCTTCGTGCTGTTCGCGTTCCTGATCCCGGTGATCGGGATGGGGGAGCGCACGACGGTGCTGGGGGTCTCGCTGAGCGTGCAGGGGTTGTGGGCGGCCTGGAACATCCTGGTCAAGGCCACGCTCGGGGTGATCGCCTCGATCCTGCTCGCGGCCACCACCGAGCCGCGGGTCATCCTCGTCGGGGCCCAGCGGCTGCGGCTGCCGAGCCTGCTGGTGCAGATCGCCATGTTCATGCTCAGGTACATGGACGTGATCGTGGAGGAGATGCGGCGGATGCGGGTGGCGCGGGAGTCGCGCGGGTTCGAGGCGCGCAACTTCCGGCAGATCCCGGTGATCGCGCGCTCGGCCGGGGCGCTGTTCATCCGTTCGTACGAGCGGGGTGAGCGGGTGCATCTGGCGATGCTGAGCCGCGGCTACTCCGGACGGATGCCGATAATTCAAGATATTTCGGCATCCATCGGGCAGTGGGGGGCGGCGCTCGCCCTGCCCGTCACGGCACTCGCGGTTCTGGGGCTCTCATGGTGAACTCTCTGGAGGTCAGTGACCTGGCCTACGCCTACCCCGACGGCACTCAGGCGCTGTTCGGCGTGAACCTGGCGATCGGCCGCGGCGAGCGGGTGGCGCTGCTCGGCCCCAACGGCGCCGGCAAGACGACCCTCGTCATGCATCTCAACGGCATTCTCACCGCCGGGCACGGCAATGTGGCCGTGGGCGGCGTCCCGGTGCGCAAGGACACGCTCAAGGAGATCAGGCAGCGCGTCGGCCTGGTCTTCCAGGACCCCGACGACCAGCTCTTCATGCCCACGGTCAAGGACGACGTCGCCTTCGGCCCGGCCAACGCCGGACTCAAGGGCGCCGAGCTCGACCGGGTGGTCCGCGACGCGCTCGACCGGGTCGGCATGCTGGAGGCCGTCGACCGGCCGCCGCACCACCTGTCGTTCGGGCAGCGGCGCAGGGTGGCGGTGGCCACGGTGCTGGCGATGCGGCCGGAGATCCTGGTGCTCGACGAGCCCTCCTCCAACCTCGACCCGGCCGCGCGCAGGGAGCTGGCCGAGATCCTGCGGTCGCTGGACGTGACGGTGCTCATGGTCACCCACGACCTGCCGTACGCGCTGGAGTTGTGCGAGCGCTCGCTGATCCTGTCGGGAGGCGTGATCGCCGCCGACGGCCCGACACGCGAGCTGCTGGCCGACCCCGGGCTGCTGGCCGACCACCGCCTGGAGCTCCCTTACGGCTTCGCCGTCCCGGCCGGGTGAGGCGACCTGGCGCCCAGGTCGCGGGCCGGGTGGGAACCCTTGGCGCGACCTCCGGCGCGCGATCGATCCGGCCCGGTCCTTCCACATCCGGCTCTTCGTAGTTTGTGCATGCCCGCTATCCGGGGATGTCGAAGTACAGTGGCTCATCGAGGAGGGGCCAAATGAAGCTGCGGCTTGCGCGACACGCCCTGGGTGACGCCGTGGTGGTGGCTGTTGAGGGAGAGCTCGATCTGTTCACCGCACCGTTCCTCCGCGACGAGGTACGCGACGCCATCAAGCAGGACAGCGCCAGGCTCGTGCTCGACCTGCAGCAGCTGTCGTTCATGGACTCCAGCGGTCTTTCGGTGCTGATCGAGGCCTGGCGGCTGGCCACCGGAGAAGGCGGCGGGGTGTGCCTGGCCGCGCCCCAGGCGCCCGTGGCCCGCATCCTGCGGACCACGGGGCTCGACCGGCGGATCAAGGTGTACTCCGACGTCGACAGCGCCGTGGGGGAGATTTAACCCGCCCCGAGTAGAACTTCATTCGGTTGGCGCGTTAGGGTCCGGGATATGGACGTCAACGGATCTGCAGCAATCATCTCCGGCGGTGCCAGCGGCCTTGGCGAGGCCTCGGCCCGTGAGCTCGCCCGGGCGGGCGCCACCGTGGTCATCGCCGACCTCAACGAGGAGCGCGGCAAGGCCGTCGCCGACGAGCTCGGCGGCGTCTTCGTCAGGACGGACGTGTCGGACGACGATCAGGTGCAGGCGGCCGTCGACGCGGCCGTGGCCACGGGCAAGCCGCTGCGCGTCGTGGTCAACAGCGCGGGCATCGGCTGGGCCGAGCGCACGGTCAACCGCGAGGGCAAGCCGCACAACCCGGCCACGTACCGCAAGGTGATCGAGGTCAACCTGATCGGCACGTTCAACCTGATGCGCGTCGCGGCGGCCGCCATCGCCGCCACCGAGCCGGTCGACGCCGACGGCCAGCGCGGCGTCGTGATCAACACCGCCTCCGTGGCCGCCCTGGAGGGCCAGACGGGCCAGCTCGCCTACTCCGCCTCCAAGGGCGGCATCGTGGGCATGACGGTCCCCGCCGCGCGCGACCTGGCGGCCATCGGCGTACGCGTCAACACGATCTGCCCCGGCATCATCGACACCCCCATCTACGGCTTCTCCGGCAACGCCGAGGAGTTCAAGGCCAAGCTCGTGGCCCCGGTCGTCTTCCCCAAGCGCATGGGCCGCGCCGACGAGTTCGCCCACCTGGTCCACTCGCTCATCCAGAACGACTACATGAACGCCGAGGTCGTGCGCTTCGACGGCGGCATCCGCTTCCAGCCCAAGTGAGGTCTCGTGTCTGACGAAGTGCTCGTCGAGCAGTCCGGAAACGTCGCGATCATCACCATCAACCGGCCGAAGGCGCGTAACGCGATCAACGGCGCGGTGGCCCGGGGGATAGCCGAGGCGCTGGACACCTTCGACGCCCGCGCCGAGATCTCGGCGTACGTGCTGACCGGCGCCGGCGGTACGTTCTGCGCGGGCATGGACCTCAAGGGGTTCCTGACCGGCGACCTCCCGGTGGTCGAGGGCCGCGGCTTCGGCGGCATCGCCGAGGCGCCGCCCAAGAAGCCCCTGGTGGCCGCGGTCGAGGGGTACGCGCTGGCCGGCGGGTTCGAGCTGGCCCTGTCCTGCGACGTCATCGTGGCCTCGTCGGAGTCCACGTTCGGGCTGCCCGAGCCGAAGCGCGGGCTGGTGGCGGGCGCGGGCGGGATCATGCGGCTGCCGCGGCGCATCCCGTACCACGTGGCCATGGAGATCGCCCTGACCGGCGACCACTACCCGGCCTCCCGCCTGTACGAGCTGGGCCTGGTCAACCGGATCACCGAGCCGGGGGCCGCCCTGGAGGGCGCGCTGGAGCTGGCCCGCAAGATCGCCGCCAACGCGCCCCTGGCGCTCGCGGCGACCAAGAAGGTGATCATCGAGTCCCAGGACTGGTCGCTGGAGGAGATGTTCAAGAAGCAGGGCGCGATCATCAACCCGGTGTTCGGCTCCAAGGACGCGATGGAGGGCGCGGCGGCCTTCGCCGAGAAGCGCGCCCCCCAGTGGAAGGGCGAGTAACCCTCGCCGGCACGCCGGCCCCTTCCGGGACGTCCGGGAGGGGCGGCGTCAACGCGCGCGCGTGAGCTTTCCTGCGTACGGTAAAAAAAGAGGAGACGACCACCAGGAGAGCGCATGAGCGACCAGTCCGGTTCCAGGTTCGAGTCGGCCAAGCGCGGCGCCGGCACCTTCCTGTCGAGCGCGATCAAGGCGATCGTCATCCTCGGGTCCATGCTCGCCGTGATGTGGGTGCTGGAAGGCGTCGACTACGTGATGGGCGGCGCGCTCGACTCGTACGGCATCGCGGGCTGGGACCCCGACGGCCTGCTGGGCATCTTCTTCGCGCCGTTCCTGCACGGCGGCTTCGGCCATCTCATGGCCAACTCGCTGCCGCTGCTGGTGCTGGGCTTCCTGGCGGCGGTGCGCGACATCCGCAGGTTCCTGTGGGCCACGCTGCTGATCGTGGTGATCGGCGGCGTCGGCACGTGGGTGTCCAGCCCCGGCGTGATCACGATCGGCGCGAGCGGCCTGGTCTTCGGCTACTTCGGCTTCGTGCTGGCCCGGGGGCTGTTCGACCGCCGCCTGGTGGACATCCTGATCGGCATCGGCGTGGGCGTGGCCTACTACTCGATCCTGTGGGGCCTGCTGCCCAACCAGCAGGGCATCTCCTGGCAGGGCCACCTGTTCGGGCTCCTGGGCGGCGTGGTGGCCGCCTGGGTGCTGCGGCGCAGGAAAGAGCTGCCCGCCTCGCTCTGAGCCCTACAGGTGCGGCTTGGTGTGCTCGGCCGGCGAGCTGGAGAGCATGCGGTCGATGAGCGCCAGGCCGATCGCCGAGGCCACGAACGCCAGATGGATGATCGTCTGCCACATGATCTTGTCGTTGGGCACGTCACGCGCCCGGATGAACGTCTGCAGCAGGTGCACCGACGAGATGCCGATGATGGCCGTGGCCAGCTTGACCTTCAGCACGTTGGCGTTGACGTGGGAGAGCCATTCGGGCTCGTCGGGATGGTCGTTGAGGTTGATGCGCGAGACGAACGTCTCGTAGCCGCCGATGATCACCATGATCAGCAGGTTGGAGATCATCACGACGTCGATCAGCGCCAGCACCGTGAGCATGACGACGACCTCGGCCGACGTGCCGTCGCCGGTCGCCGGGTGCAGGAAGACGCTGCTCAGCAGGTGCCACAGCTCGGTCATGAACTGCCAGACGTACACCGCCTGGGCCACGATGAGGCCCAGGTAGAGCGGGACCTGGAGCCAGCGGCTGGCGAACATGAGGTAGCCGAGGCTCCGGGGCAGCGCTCGCCCCTGGCCGATAGGGGGCTTTTCAGGCAAGAATGTTTCCTACTGATCGAGCCGGAGGACTGGTGAGTTGGCGAACCTGGGATCCCTGGAACGCGCGATCATGAACGTGCTGTGGGATGCCGGCCGGGCCATGCGCGTCAGGGAGCTGCTCGACAGGCTCAACGAGGAACGCGACCTTGCGTACACGACCGTGCAGACCGTGGCCGAGCGGCTGGTGCGCAAGGGGCTGCTCGTGCGCACGCCCTCGCGCAACGCCTTCCGCTACGCGGCCGCCTGCTCAAGGGCCGAGCACGTCAGCCGCCTGATGCTGGAGGCGCTTGCCGTCAGCACCGACAGGCTGCCGGTGCTGACGAGGTTCGCGCAGAGCGTCGAGGAGGCGGACGCCCTGGCGCTCCTGGACGAGCTGGCCCGCCGGACGCGCCGGCGGGCGCCGGGCTAGAGCCGCTCGACCACGTGGTCGACGCAGACCGTCAGCGCCTCGACGTCGGACGGCTCGATGGCCGGGAACATCGCGATGCGCAGCTGGTTGCGGCCCAGCTTGCGGTAGGGCTCGGTGTCGACGATGCCGTTGGCGCGCAGCACCTTGGCCACCTCTGCGGCGTCGACGTCGTCGTTGAAGTCGATCGTGCCGACCACCTGCGAGCGGAACTGCGGAGCGGCGAACGGCGTGGCGTAGGACGACTTCTCGGCCCAGGTGTACAGGCGCTGGCTGGAGTCGGCCGTGCGGGCGGTGGTCCAGGCCAGGCCGCCGTTGCCGTTCATCCAGTCGAGCTGGTCGGCCAGCAGGAACAGCGTGGCCACGGCGGGCGTGTTGTACGTCTGGTCCTTGCCGGAGTTGTCGATTGCGATCGGCAGGCTGAAGAATTCGGGGACGTACCGGCCGGAGGCGGCGATCTCCTCGACCCTGGCCAGGGCGCGCGGCGACATGATCGCGATCCACAGGCCGCCGTCGGAGGCGAAGCTCTTCTGCGGGGCGAAGTAGTAGACGTCGGTCTCGGCGATGTCGACCGGCAGGCCGCCCGCGCCGGAGGTGGCGTCGACCAGCACCAGCGAGTCGTCGCCGCCCACACGGGAGATCGGCATGGCGACGCCGGTCGAGGTCTCGTTGTGGGTGAGCGCGTAGACGTCGACGCCGTCCTCGGCCACTGCGGTGGGGTAGGTGCCGACGTCGGACTTGATCACGCTCGGGTCGCCCAGCCAGGGCGCCTTCTTGGCGACCGCGGCGAACTTCGAGGAGAACTCGCCGAACGCCAGGTGCTGGGACTTCTCCCTGATCAGCCCGAAGGCCGCGATGTCCCAGAACGCGGTGGTGCCGCCGTTGCCCAGCACGACCTGGTAGCCCTCGGGCAGCGAGAACAGGTCGGCGAGCCCGGAGCGCACGCGGCCGACCAGGTTCTTGACCGGCTTCTGGCGGTGGGAGGTGCCCATGAGACTCGCGCCGGAGGCGGCGAGCGCGGCCAGTTGCTCGGTGCGAACCTTCGAGGGCCCGCAGCCGAAGCGGCCGTCGGCGGGCTTGATGTCAGCGGGAATCACGATGTCAGCCACGTGCCAAGCGTACTGAGGCCGTCCGGGTGACGTCGCGCGGGTCCGCCGAATGAGACGCGGAACGGCCCGCCCTTGATCGGGCGGGCCGTTCATGACACGGGCGAAATCGTGTCAGATCGTGCCGGCAACCTCGGAGGCGCCGGGGACGTCGCTGAGCGGGCGCGACGCCGGGCCGATGTAGTTGGCGCTCGGCCGCACCAGCCTTCCGGTGCGCTTCTGCTCCAGGATGTGCGCGGCCCAGCCGGCCGTGCGGGCGCAGGTGAACATCGAGGTGAACATGTGCGAGGGCACCTCGGCGAAGTCGAGCACCACGGCCGCCCAGTACTCGACGTTCGTGGCGAGCACCCGGTCGGGCTTGCGGGCGTGCAGCTCCTCCAGAGCGGCCTGCTCCAGCGCCGCCGCGACCTCGTAGCGGGGCGCGTCGAGCTCCTTGGCGGTACGGCGCAGCACGCGGGCGCGCGGGTCCTCCGCGCGGTACACGCGGTGGCCGAAGCCCATGAGCCTGTTGCCCTTGTCGAGCTCGCCCTGGACGTACTTCTTGGCGTCGCCGAGCTGCTCCACGCCTTCGATCATGTGGAGCACGCGGGCGGGGGCGCCGCCGTGCAGCGGGCCCGACATGGCGCCGACGGCGCCGGACAGCGCCGCCGCCACGTCCGCGCCGGTGGAGGCGATGACGCGGGCGGTGAACGTGGACGCGTTCATGCCGTGCTCGGCGGCCGAGGTCCAGTAAGCGTCGATGGCCTTGACGTGCTTGGGATCAGGCTCACCGCGCCAGCGGATCATGAAACGCTCGACGATGGTCTTCGCCTCGTCGACCCGGCTCTCCGGCACCATCGGCAGGCCGAGGCCGCGCGCGGACTGCGCGACGAAGGAGAGAGCCATCACGGAGGCGCGCGCGAGCTGGTCGCGGGCCTCCTCGTCACTGATGTCGAGCAGGGGCTTGAAGCCATAGGCCGGAGCCAGCATGGCCAGCGCGCTCTGCACGTCTACACGGATGTCACCGGAGTGGACAGGGATGGGGTACGGCTCCGCCGGGGGCAGGCCCGGCTGGAACTTGTTGTCGACCAGCAGGCCCCAAACGTGCCCGAACGGGACACGGCCGACCAGCTCCTCGATGTCGACGCCCCGGTATCGAAGGGCGCCCCCTTCTTTGTCCGGTTCCGCGATCTCGGTCTCGAAAGCCACGACGCCTTCGAGGCCGGGTTTGAAGTCGGACATGCTCGGCCGCCTCCCTTTCTTGCCATGTAACGGCAATGCCTTGATGTCGAGATACCGGCGGGTCAATTTAACCCCCTCCCAGCTCATGGTCGGTCTCGGGACCCGCCGAAACGCCAAACCCGCTGGTAGGGAGCCTTCTGTGGGATCTGCCACATGAGCGCGCAAGAATACCTTCTCGTGGATGCCACCCCGCGCCCGCCCCTGCTGGCGGGGCTACGCCGAACGTACGAGGGCGAGCCGTTGCTCGAAACCGACCTCGCGTCCGACCCCATCGCGCAGTTCACCGTCTGGTTCCAGGAGGCGCTCGAATCCGGCCTGCCCGAACCCAACGCCATGGTCCTCGCCACCGCCTCCGCGGGCGGCCGGCCGAGCGCCAGGACCGTCCTGCTCAAGGGCTACGACGAACAGGGCTTCATCTTCTACACCAACTACGAGTCCCGCAAAGGCCGCGACCTGGCCGAGAACGGGCGAGCCTCGCTGCTGTTCCCCTGGCACGCCATCCGCCGCCAGATCCGCATCGAGGGCACGGTCGCCCGCATCTCCCACCAGGAGTCGGCCGACTACTACAACTCCCGCCCGTACGGCTCGCGCATCGGGGCCTGGGCCTCGCGCCAGTCGGCGGTCGTCCGCTCGCGTGAGGAGCTGGACGAGCGCTACGAGGAGCTGGCCGCCCGCTGGCCGGAGGATCCGCCGGTGCCCGACTTCTGGGGCGGCTTCCGGGTCACCCCGATCGAGGTGGAGTTCTGGCAGGGACAGCTGGACCGGATGCACGACAGGCTGCGGTACCGGCGTACCCGACCCGGGTGGGCCTTGGAAAGACTTGCCCCTTAAATTGCCTTAGGTGGCATTCGGGGAACTGGTCAAACGTCATTTTGTGGACACCAGGCCGCTGGCCGTGCCCGCTTACCGCCGGATCTGGTCCGGTCAGGCGGTCTCGAACGTGGGCGTCGCCGTCACCGTCGTGGCGGTCGGCCAGCAGGTCTACGACCTGACCCACTCCTCGCTCTGGGTGGGCCTACTCGGCATGGCCAACCTGATCCCGCTGCTGGTCTTCGGGCTGTGGGGCGGGGCCGTCGCCGACGCCTTCGACCGGCGCAGGCTGCTCGTCATCGGCTCGCTCATCACCTGGGCGGCCACCCTGGTCATCCTGGCGCAGGCCCTGCTCGGGCTGGGCAACGTCTATCTGATCTTCGCGGCGACGGCGGTCAACGCCACCGGGTTCGCGATCACCGGCCCGACCAGGGGCTCGGTGATCCCGCGCATCCTCGACCCTGAGCTGGTGCCGGCCGCCAACGCGCTCAACTCGCTGGTCTACAGCCTCGGCGCGGTCGTCGGCCCGATGCTCGGCGGCGTGCTGCTGGCCACCGGCGGCGACCACCCCAACTACGCCGCCGCCTACGCGGTGGACGCCCTGCTGTTCAGCGCCGGCCTCTACGCGGCCCTCAGGCTGCCCGCCCTGCCCCCGCTGACCGAGGTGGGACGTCCGGGAGCCCGGGCGGTCTGGGAGGGCCTCAGCTTCATCGCCAGGAGCCCGGTGCTGCTGATGTCGTTCGTCGTGGACATCATCGCGATGGTCTTCGCCATGCCGCGCGCCCTCTACCCCGAACTGGCCGCCGAACGTTTCGGCGGCTCGATGACCGCGCTCGGCTGGGCGACCTCGGCCATGGCCATCGGCTCGGTCGCCGGCGCGCTGTTCTCCGGCTGGGTGGGCCGCGTCTCCCGGCAGGGCCTCGCGCTGGTGCTGGCGATCGCCATGTGGGGGCTCGCCGTGGCGGCCGCGGGGCTGGTGGGCGAGCTGTGGCTGGTCGTGGCGTTCATGGCGGTCGGCGGCGTGGCCGACGTGATCTCGTCGGTGTGGCGGCAGTCGATCCTGCAGCTCTACGCCCCCGACGAGATGCGCGGGCGCATGCAGGGAGCGTTCATGGTGGTGGTGGCGGGCGGCCCGCGCCTGGGCGACCTGCGCGCCGGGGCGACCGCGACCGCCTTCGGGCTCACCGGCGCCTGGGTGGGCGGGGGACTGGCGTGCGCGGTCACCGTGCTCGTCGTCGGCCTGTCGGTGGCCGCGTTCCGCGACTACCGCTCCGACACCCGCGCCGCGGCCCTGAGGTCGGAGACGAAGCCCGCGTAGGCCGCGTCCCTGTCGGGCGCGCGCAGCACCGCCGAGGGGTGGATCGTGGCCACCGCGAGCGCGTCGCCGAGCGGCACCGGCTCGCCTCTGTGCTCCGTCAGCCGGAACGCCCTGCCCAGCAGCGACCTGGCCGCCGTCGCGCCGAGCACCACGACGACCTCGGGCCGCACCAGCGCCAGCTCCGCGCTGAGCCACGGCCGGCAGGCCTCGATCTCGGCCACCGTCGGCTTCTGGTGGATCCTTCTCTTCCCCCGCGGAGTGAAGGAGAAATGTTTGACGGCGTTTGTCAAATAGACCGCGTCCCGTTCGATTCCCGCCTCCTCCAGCCCGCGGTCCAGCACGCGTCCCGAAGGCCCCACGAAAGGATGCCCTTCCAGGTCCTCGCGATCGCCGGGCTGCTCGCCGACCAGCATGAAGCGGGCCTGCTCGGGGCCCTCGCCGAACACCGTCTGGGTGGCGGCGGCGTACAGGTCGCAGCCCTCGCAGCGGGCCGCCGCGGTCCGCAGGGAGCCGAGATCACGCCGGTCGGGAACGAACTCGGCCGCCCCGTTGTTGCCGTCCTTAACCATCGTCGGTCGTTCTCCCAATAGGGTTCCTGAAGACTTCTGTGCCCGTAGCGGACGGGCTCAGTCCCCGCCACGACCGGCGTAGCATTTCAGTTGGGAGGAGCCTTGACCGCACACGGCCTGATCGACACGACGGAGATGTATCTCCGCACGATTTACGAGCTCGAAGAGGAGGGCATCGTCCCCCTTCGCGCCCGCATCGCGGAGCGCCTCCAGCAGAGCGGCCCCACCGTGAGCCAGACCGTCGCCCGCATGGAGCGCGACGGCCTCGTCCGCGTCGAGGGCGACCGGCATCTGTCGATGACCGACCTGGGCCGCACGCTGGCCACGCGCGTGATGCGCAAGCACCGTCTGGCCGAATGCCTGCTCACCCAGGTCATCGGCCTTCCCTGGGAAGAGGTGCACATCGAGGCGTGCCGGTGGGAGCACGTCATGTCCGAGTCGGTCGAGGCGCGGCTGGTGACGCTGCTCGACAACCCCACGGTCTGCCCGCACGGCAACCCCATCCCGGGGCTGGCCGAGCTGGGGGCGCCGGAGGCCGCCGAGGGTGCGGCCAACGTCCTGACCTCGATGTCCGAGGCCGCCGGGCCGAGGGACATTCCGGTCGTGGTGCGCCGGATCAGCGAACAAGTGCAAAGCGATCCTGCTGTGATGCTTAAACTCAAGCAAGTTGGGATACAACCCGGACGCGAGGTGACGCTCGCGGCGAGCGACGACGGTGTGCGGGTGACAGGTGACGGTGACGCGAACGACACTCCCGCGGAGCTTCCGCGTGACGTTGCCGCGCACGTTTTTGTCTCCAAGCGCTGACGCGCGCGCAGCCACTTGGTTGAATCCCTCTCGGGAGGCCCTCCACTCTCCCCTGGCCAAGACAGTTGCAGGAGCGCCCGTGGTCCGCTGTGCGCACAAGCCACCCCAAGGAGTGGTCTCCGGATGAAGCGATGGGGGGATCTGTCACAAGAAACGGCTGATCACCTTGGTGCCGGGTCCGTTCTGGACCATGCCGAAATGGCAGTGGTCGTGACAGACCGCTTCAGCAATCTCCTCTACTGGAATCCCTTCGCCGAGCAGCTGTTCGGCCGTCCCGGCAAGGCGCCGGCACGTGACGCGTCCGTCCTGTCCCTCGGGATCATGGACAAGGACCACCCGCAGGCGATCGAGCTGGCCAAGCACGTGCTCAAGGGTGGCGTGTGGGAGGGCACGTTCGACGTCAGGCGCGGCGACGGCACGATCGTCTACGTCCGCGCCCAGGCCGTGCCGCTGCGTCACCCGTCCGGCTCGGTCACCGGCATCGTCATCCTGGCCCGCGAGGCCCTGCGCAGCAACGAACGCGAGAAAGACCGTTTCGGGCTCCTTGAGCGCATCGGCGAACGCCTGGCCGGCTCGCTCTACGTCGAGGAGACGCTCAAGCGCGTCGCCGAGATGCTCGTCCCGCAGTTCGCCGACCACTGCTTCATCGAGCTCATGGAGGGCGACCGGCTCGTCCGCCGGGTCTCGGAGCACGTCCAGGGCTGGACCCCGCCCGCGGGCACGTGGAAGCCGGTGGGCGCGGAGATCCGCTACCCCTCCGGCCACTACGCCGACACCGCGCTGCGCCGCCAGGAGACCATCCTGGTGGAGGACTTCTCCACCACCAGCTACCCGATGCCCCACGAGGGCAGCGCGCGGCTGGCCGGCGAGATCGGCATGACCTCGGCCATCGTCGCCCCCCTGCTGGTGCGCGGCGAGACGCTGGGCCTGATGTACCTCGGCCTGTCCAACCTGACCGACCGGCGCAGCCCCCACTACGACGCCTTCGACCGCGACTTCGTGGGCGCCATCGCCACCCGCGTGGCCCTCGCGATCGACAACGCGCTGCTGTTCGAGGAGGAGCGTCACACGGCCGAGTCGTTCCAGAAGCACCTGCTGCCGCGGGCGCTGCCCCAGCTCGACGGCCTCGACATCGCGGTGCGCTACTACCCGGCGGCCCCGCTCGCCTCCCACGGCCAGGGCATCCAGACCCAGGTCGGCGGCGACTGGTACGACGTGATCCCGCTCTCGGCCGGCCGGGTCGGCATCGTGATCGGCGACGTCGAGGGCAGGGGCGCCAAGGCCGCGGCCATCATGGGCCAGCTCAGGGCGGCGCTGCGGGCCTTCGCCCAGGACGACAAGTCGCCCGCCGACATCCTGGCCAGGCTCGACGAGTGGACCCGCATCATCGCCACCCCCGAGCAGGACGACAACGGCGCCGACGTCAGCATCCCGCCCATCGTCACCTGCCAGTACCTGGTCTACGACGCCTGGTCGCGCCAGCTGTCCTTCGCCAACGCCGGGCACGCACCGCCGCTGCTGGTGGTCGACGGCCAGTGCCTGGAGATGGACATCGAGGAGGTCGGCCAGCCGCTGGGCGTCCGGGCCAAGGGCCTGCACGCCGACCTGGTCTACAAGGAGGAGACCCGCACCCTCCCGCCGGGCGCGGCGTTGCTGCTCTACACCGACGGCCTGGTCGACCGGCGTCCGGGCCGCGACGGGCGGATGCCGAGCGAGGAGGAGACGCTCGGCGTGCTGTGCGAGAAGCTCGCCAAGATGGCCGACGCCGACGTCGAGCGCATCGCCGACGCCGCCACGGTCGCGGTGCCCGGCGAGATCGACGACGACATGGCGATCCTCGTCGTCCGCTCCAGCGACGTCGACCTCGACGTCGAGGAGCGCACCTTCCCGGCCCAGCCGATCATGGTCGGCGAGGCGCGCCGCATGGCCTCCGAGGCCTTCTCCGGCTGGAACGTGCCCGAAGAACGGGCCGAGCTGGCCTGCCTGCTCGTCTCCGAGGTCGTCACCAACGTGGTGCTGCACGCCTCCACCGCCAACTCCCCGCGCCGGGAGCTGGTCGTCGAGGGGCCGCCGCTGCCGTTCGAGGACTCCTGGGACATGCCGGGCTTCGAGGAGGAGCCGGTCGGCGACAAGGAGTTCACGCTGAGGCTGCGCAGGGGCGAGGAGTCGGTCTGGGTCGAGGTGTTCGACCAGGACCTGCGCCTGCCGCGCATCCGCAGCGCCGGTGAGAACGACGAGGGCGGCCGCGGTCTCTACCTGGTCGACCAGCTCGCCAAGCGCTGGGGATCCCGTCCCACCAGGGAAGGCAAAGCGGTCTGGTTCGAGATTCCCACCCGGCGCAGGTGAGTGGTTCACTGGGCCGCATGGAGCTGGCCTTCGAGCGCCGGGGCACCGGCGAGCCGCTGATCCTCGTCCACGGCATCGGACACCACTGGCAGGCGTGGTTGCCCGTGATGGACCGGCTGGCCGCCGACCACACGGTGATCGCGATCGACCTGCCCGGTTTCGGGGTGTCGCCGCGGTTGCCGGCGGGCATCCCGTACACCGCGGAGTCGCTGGCGGACGCGGTCGAGTCGTTCTGCGCGCTGCTCGGCATCCGGGAGCCGCACGTGGTGGGCAACTCGCTCGGCGGCTACATCGCGCTCGAACTCGCCTCGCGCGGCGTCGTGCGCACGGCGACCGCGTTGTCGCCGGCCGGGTTCTGGTCGCGGTCCGAGCTGCTCTACTGCCAGTCGATGCTGAAGGCCCTGCGGGGCTCGGCCCGCGCGATGTCGCCGGAGCAGGCGGCCATGGCGGCCGGCAGCCCGTTCACGCGCGCCCTGTCCAGCGGCATCCTGGTCGCCCGGCCGGGCCGGCTCGACCCCGCCGGGCTCGTCGCGGCCACGCAGGCGCTGGCCGGAGCGGCCGGGTTCGACGAGACGCTGGAGTCGTTCGGCGGGCTGATGCCGCCGGCTCCGCCCAAGTGCCCGGTCACGATCGCGTGGGGCGAGCGTGACCGGCTGCTGCCGCGCCGCCAGGCCGTCCGCGCGGCGCGGTGGTCGGGGCAGCGGGTCAGGCTGCTCAAGGGCTGCGGGCACGTGCCGATGAGCGACGATCCCGGGCTGGTCGCCCGGGTCGTGCTGGAGGCCGACCGGGCGGCCGGCTAACGTTCGGCGTTGGCCGCCATGCGGCGCAGCACGTCAACGGCGGTCAGGTACTCCTGCGGGCTCACGCCCTCGGTGATGCGCCGCCTGAATCGGGTGATGTGCTCGGAGACCGCGGCGTGCGTGGCCCTTCCCTCGGCGGTCAGCTCTCCGTCCGCGAGCCATCCCCTCGACGTCAGACTCTGTACGGCCTCTTCCACGCCCTCGAACGGCGCCAGCGCGGCGGCGTTCTGATCGTGGGCGGTTGCGTGGAGAAGCTGCCACTCCCTGCGCGAGGCGCCGTACGCGGACAGGGTCTGGCCCATCGCGTCCTCCAGCAGGTTGTCGAGGTGCTTCACCCAGTATCCGATAGGTTTGTCCATGCATGTACAATAACAACTATATGTATGAAGACAAAGAAATCGTCGCGATCGAACGCGCGATGGTCGCGATCAGGCGCAGGCAGAGCAGGCGGGCGCTGGCCCGGCGACAGGGCGCGACGGGGCCCGAGTACGAGGTGCTCGACGTGGTCGAGGGCGCCGGCGGGCAGGTCACCGTGTCGATGGTCGCGGAGGCGCTGAACGTCGACCAGCCGCGGGCGAGCCGGCTCGTGACGGCGGCCGTGACGGCGGGGCTGGTGCGACGGGAGGCCGATCAGGCCGACGGGCGGCGGGCGTGGCTGGTGCTGACGGAGGCGGGCGTCGCGGCGCTCGGACAGGCCCGGCAGGCCAGGCAGGCGGCCTTCGCCTCGGCCACGGCAGACTGGTCGGCGGCCGAGCGGGCCGAGTTCGCCCGGCTGCTGACCCGGTTCGTGGAGGGGATGCCGGGCTGAGGCGCTCCCGGCGTCAGCGCATCGTCTGGCCCCAGACGAGCAGCATGGCGATGATGAACACGATCATCACGCCCACGTAGCCGACGGGGCCGAACCGGAACGCCCTGCGCACGCGGTTGAGCCCCCAGGCGAACAGTAACGCCAGGAAAACGAGGAGGATCAGGCCGCCGTCCATGCTGACAGTATGCGGCGCGGCCCGGCCCGGCGCGCGGCTGCCGTCAGAATCCGAAGGACCGGCCGATGATCTCCTTCATGATCTCGGTGGTGCCGCCGTAGATCGTCTGGACGCGGCTGTCCAGCCACGCCTTGGCGACCGGGTACTCCATCATGTAGCCGTAGCCGCCGTGGAGCTGGAGGCAACGGTCGATGACCTTGTTCTGCAGCTCGGTGGTCCACCATTTGGCCTTGGCCGCGTCCACGACGGTGAGCTGCTTGGCGTTGAGCGCCAGGATGCACTTGTCCACGTAGTGGCGGGCGATCTCCGTCTCGGTGGCCAGCTCGGCCAGGACGAAGCGGGTGTTCTGGAACGAACCGATGTTGCGGCCGAACGCCTGGCGGGTCTTGCAGTACTCGATCGTCTGCTCCAGCACCGCCTCCGCCGCGGCCACGGCCGCCACGGCGATCGACAGGCGTTCCTGGGGCAGGTTGTTCATCAGGTGGAAGAAGCCCTCGCCCTCGTTCGGGCCCAGACGGTTGGCCACCGGCACCCGGACGTTCTCGAAGAACAGCTCGGCGGTGTCCTGGGCCTTCATGCCGACCTTGTCCAGGTTCCGGCCGCGGTTGAAGCCGTCCATGCCGCGTTCGACCACGATCAGCGTCGTGCCTCTGGCGCCCGCGTCCGGGTCGGTCTTGGCGACCACGACCACGAGGTCGGCGTTGACGCCGTTCGTGATGAACGTCTTCTGGCCGTTGACCACGTAGTGGTCGCCCTCGCGGACGGCGGTGGTCCTGATGCCCTGGAGGTCGCTGCCGGCGCCCGGCTCGGTCATCGCTATGGCGGTGATGAGCTCGCCGGAGGCGAAGCCGGGCAGCCAGCGCTGCTTCTGCCCGTCGTCGGTGAGTTCGACGACGTACGGGGCCATGACGTCGTTGTGCAGGGAGAAGCCCAGGCCGGAGGCGCCGTTCCCGATGATCTCCTCGACGATCACCGCGTTGTAGCGGAAGTCGGTGATGCCGGATCCGCCGTACTCCTCCGGGACGCCGAAGCCGAACATGCCGAGCTCGCCGGCCTTCTTCCAGACCTCGCGGGGCACGATGCCGTCCTTCTCCCACTGGCCGTGGTGCGGCACGACCTCGCGGGCCATGAACTCGCGCACGGTTTCCCGGAAGAGCAGGTGCTCCTCGTCGAAGAGGTCTCGCTGCATCGGTTCGCCTCCAAGCAGGTGTCGTGCACGACAGAATACGATTCTGTTACCCGGAGGTATACCCGCTTTTCGGGCGAGGAGGACAGCGGGGGACACGGCTTCATCACAAGTGCTGGAACTTGAGGGAATCGGCCTGCGTTGGGGGTGTTTTCGACTCTAAGATCTACCCTCGGTCTATTTGTGATGATCGGAGTGTCCCGTGAGTCGGTGGCGCAAGTCGTTGCTCGCCGCGTCGATCGCATCGGTGGCGGCCATCGGGGTGGTTGCATTGCCCGGCGTCCCGGCCTTGGCCGCACCGGCCGACCTGGACGTGCAGTACGAATGTGTTCCCTCCGGGACCGACAGCATCGTCAGGCACGGGCCGGTACGCCTGAACACCCATCTCACCTTCGCCACCGACCTGGTGGTCGGCGACCCGCTCAACTTCACGTGGAAGCTGGACTACGCCGACCACGGACGGCTCCAGTCGCCCGGCTACTTCGCTCCGGGCGCCAACGTGCATGCCACCGGTAACGTCGAGTTGGCCAGCAGCTGGCAGGGCATCCTGCAGCCGAAGGGCTCGGTCGAGCAGAAAAGCAAGCTGCGCCCCGACTACGAACTGTCGCTGCCCGAGTCGCTGAACGACCCCGGCCTGATCGACAAGGTCGGGACCATCAAGGTCACGCCGAAGGACATCGACCTCGACTTCACCCCGCCGGACGGCACCGTCATCGCCAACGACGGCAACGAGACCGACAACCCGACCGACATGAAGGTCACTTACGGACCCGGCTGGACCTCGCTCGACGACCGTCCGGGCTCCGAGAACCATGTGCACAACGACCTGCACGAGACCAACGACCTCGGCGCCTGGGCCGAGCTGAGCTTCACGGGTACGGGCGTGGAGTACATCGGGCCGCACGACAAGGACGCCGGCCCGGTGGACGTCTACATCGACGGCAGCAAGGTGGCCAGAGTGGACCCCTCGCGCTCCGACGACAACCTGCCCGTCAACGACGACCTCGACGGTGGCTTCACGCTCTGGAAGTCGCCGGAGCTGAAGTACGGCAAGCACACCATCAAGATCGAGAACGCTTCCAGCAAGCCTGCCTGGCTCGACGCGTTCAAGGTGTCCACCAACACCGCCAAGATCCCGACGGGCTACCACGGCGCGAAGTGCAAGCTGGTCGGCGGGCCGGTCTCGGTGACGGTGACCGTACGGGACAAGACGGGACCGACCAACAGCCAGACCCCCGACCCGTCGCAGACCCCCACCACGACCACCACCCCGACGACCACCCCCACCAACACCGGCACGTCCACCGCGACCAGCACCCCCACGCGGAACCACTCCCGGCCCACCCCGAGCAGCGGGCTCGGGCACGTGATCGTGGTGCCGGCGGCGACCGGGACGAGTACCAGCACGAGCACGCCCACCGCGACCGGCCCGACGGCGACCACGTACGTCAGGGCGCAGGTGGCCAAGATCCCCAAGGGTGGGGTGGACACCGGTGAGGCGCCCGACGAGCCGGACCGGCCGTACGGGCTGATGGCCAGTGGGGCGATGTTGCTCATGGGCAGCGCGGGCGGCGGGCTCGCTCTGCGCCGGCGCAGGGCCGCGCACGCGGGAGGAACGAAGTGATGGCCGAGCAGAAGACTCCGATGCAGCGGGCGATGCCCGGACTGCTGATCGCCGGTTCGCTGGCCGGCGTCGGCGCGATCATGGTGGGCCTGCTCTCCGTGGCGCCCAAGGTGGACGACGGCTCCGGCACGCTGGCCGCCGCCGACCGGCCGACCACCGTGCAGATCGAGAACGCCGGCGCGTTCGTGCTGCCCGCGACCGTGGGTCCGGGCGGCAAGGGCGCGACGCTGACCCCGGCCCGGCCGGAGGCGCCGCCGCCGCTGGCCGCCGCGCCGACCGTGCCGCCGATCCCCAAGGCGAAGACCAAGGCCGCCAAGGCCAAGGCCCGGCCCAGCCGGATCAAGATTCCCAAGATCAAGGTGAACGCCCCCGTCGGCGGCGTCACCGTGGACATCAAGGGCAACCTGGGCACCCCGCCGCTGACCAGGCCGAACCAGACCGGCTGGTACCGCTTCTCGCCGGTTCCGGGCGAGCTCGGGCCCGCGGTCATCAACGGCCACGTGAGCACCCGTAGGGGCCCCGCCGTCTTCGACCGCCTCCGCGAGCTGGCCAAGGGCGACCAGATCTACGTGTACCGGTCGGACGGGAAGGTCACCCGGTTCACGGTGAGCGGGATCGAGCAGGTCAGCAAGTCGTCCTTCCCGACGTCCCGGGTGTACGGGAACACCAAGGACTCGCAGCTGAGGCTGATCACGTGTGGCGGCGTCTTCAACAAGGAGGCGCACAGCTACACCGACAACATCGTGGTGTACGCGACCCTGTCGAAGACGAAGGGCTGATGGGGTTTTTGGGGCGAATTTTGCGTTTTACGGGAAGTTGACAGGGACAGTTCGTAGGATCTCAACCGAACCGTGACCATCGGCTGGAATTCTGGCACGACTGTTGACACTGCGCTGAAACGGAGATGGACCCGTGCTTACGTCCCAGGCGTGGCGCCGCCTCGCCCACAAGACCTCCGCCTTGGGATTGATGGGCACACTCGCCGTCTCCGTCGGCTCGGTGGTCGGCCTGTCCTTCCCCGCCGAAGCGGCGGCCCCGAAGGTGTTCAGTTACACCTGTCAGGGAACTCTCCTGGCGGCTGCCAGCCAGTCGATCAGCGTGAATCTGACCGGCCCTGACTCGGCGGCGGCAGGTCAGACCTTCGACGTGACGGTGAACATCCCCGCGTTGACGCTCGCCACTGCTCCGACCGCAGCAACGACTCTACAGGCCAACGCGGCGCTGACGCCGTCGGTGGGTACGGTTCAGGATCCGGGAGCGAAGACGGGGGCCGCCGTCACCACCAGCACGTCGGTGCCGGCCAAGGAGGTCACCTACAAGGTCTCGGTGCCGGCAGGCACCACAGGCAAGGTCTCGGTGAAGCCGGGACAGTTGTTGTTGCACCTGGCCTCAAGTGTGAACACGTCGGCCACATGCACGACAACCAGCACCGAGAGCCTGGAAGTCCCCATCGGGACCGGTGGTGGCGGCACGGGGACCAGCGACCTCGTCGACTACGAGTGCGTCGGTCCTGGCGCCGCAGACTACCAGGACGTCCAGATCAAGGTCGAGATGACGATGCCGACCGCTGCCAAGGTGAATGACCCCTTCGCCATCAAGTGGAAGGGAACCTACACCGCGGGTAAGGAGCTGAAGGCTCCGACCACGGGCGAGACGATCAGTGCGAAGATCTTCGCCTATGCCGTCTTGACCGGTATCACCAATTTGACCTCCGCCACCGGAGAAGGCACCACCGGCACGATCACCGCCGGACAGACCATCCCTCTTCCAACCCTTGCTTTCGACGTCAAGGCCACAGCCAGCACTGCGGGTACGGTCACGGTGAAGCCCGGCAAGGTCAACTTCGGGTCCAACACCTCGGCGGGCACGCAGCCGGCGATCGAATGCACCGTCCAGAACGAGGCGGCGCTCAAGAGCTACACCTTCCAGGTGGCCGCGGGCTCGGGAACGAGCCCGACGCCGACGCCGACGCCCACGCCGACCCCCAGTCCCACGCCGACGCCCACCCCCAAGCCCACCAAGACCAGCACCGCGACCGTGACCGTCACTCCGCCCGACAAGTCGAAGACCCCCAAGGCCGGGGCCGACACCGGGGCCGGGGGTATGGCGGGGCCTGACGGGCGGCTGTTCGTCCTCACCGGTACCGTCCTGATCGCGGCCGCGGCGGCCGGTGGGCTGGTGCTGCGCCGGCGTACCGCGGGCAGGGGCTGAGCGGCGTGGCCGGGCAGTATCCCTACGGTGGCCCGCCGCCGCGGGACAGGGGGAGTGCCGCGCTCAGGACCGTGCTGATCGGCGCGGCCATCGCCGGGGTCGTCACGGTCGTGGCGGGCATGCTGATCGTGCTGCAGTCGCCCGAGGAGTACGGCATGGACAGGGACGCCCTGCCCGTGGCGGTGCAGACGCAGGCGTCGGGGCAGCCGCAGCAGGCGTTGTTCCAGGCGCCGCCGGACCAGCCGCCGCCGCTGCCGCAGATCGTGCCGGCGCCGCCGATGCTGCCCTCGACACCGGTCCGGATCGTGATCAAGCGGCTCGGGATCAACGCGCCGATCAAGTCCGTGGGGCTGGCCAAGGACGGGGCGATCGAGGTGCCGCCGTCCGACAATCCCAACCTGGCCGGCTGGTACCGGAACATGTCCACGCCCGGCGAGGCGGGCCCGGCGGTGCTGCTCGGGCACAAGGACACCCGGACGCGCAGCGCCGTGTTCAGCCGCCTCGGCGAGCTGAAGAACGGCGACACCATCGAGGTCAGACGCCAGGACAAGACGACCGCCGTGTTCACGGTCGGCGGCGTGGAGCAGGCGAGCAAGAAGACGTTCCCGACCGAGCGCGTCTACGGGGGCAGGGAGAACGCCCAGCTCCACCTCATCACCTGTGGTGGGACCTACGATCGCACCATCGGGCACTACAACGACAACATCATCGTCTACGCGACGATGACGAGCTCCTATCGAAGCTGATTCGCGGAGGCGGGCATGGGCTGGATGGCGAAGCGGAGACTGCGTACTGGCCCGACGGCGGCACTGCCCGTCAAACCGGACGCCGCCGAGCTGCTGCGGATCGTCCGGCTGGCCGATCCGGACGCACGACCCGACGGCGACGACATCGTGGCGGCCGACGTGCGGGTGTGCGCGCCGGTCGAGGCCGACAGCGAGCTGACCGGCGGGGTGCTGGAGAAGGTGTGGGCCTGCCGGGTCACCGCCGAGGGGCCGCTGCCGTTCGACTTCTTCGACCGCTACCTGGCCGAGGGGCTGGCCTTCCGGCTCAAGGGGCTCGCGGTGTGCCGGGGCGAGGTGAGCGATCCGGCTGACGGTGAGGGGGGCGGTCCCGCCGTCATCCTGCCGGTACGCCCGTCCGCCGAGGACCTGGCGCCCCTGCTTGAGCAGGGGGAGGACGAGTTCACGTACACGTCGGGCGACATCCGGGCAGCGCTGGTCCCGCAGAAGGGGCAGCCGCCGGCGGTGGGGGAGCTGCTGCCGTTCGCCACCGAGCTGACCGCGATCGAGCTGCGCGGCGACGAGCCCGTCAAGCTCGGAGGTCTGGCCCTGGAGCTGGCAGAATCGCTGAACGGGCTGGTCGTGGACCGGTGGCGGTTCAGGGTCGACGCCGCGGAGGACCTTCTGCCCCCGGAGTGACGAGCCACAGAACGTCGTTCTGTTGTAGTCTCTCCCTAATAACCGAATAATGCTCGGTTTCCAGGAGGCACTGTGGCAGAGGCGTACATCGTCGGAGCGGTCCGTACCCCGGTCGGCAAGAAGAAGGGCGGTCTGTCCACCGTCCATCCCACCGACCTGGCCGCCCACACGCTGAAGGCGCTCATCGACCGCACCGGCGTCGATCCGGCGGCGGTCGAGGACGTCATCATGGGGTGCGTCATGCAGTTCGGCCCCCAGAGCATGGACATCGCGCGAAATGCCTGGTTGTCGGCGGGGCTGCCCGAGACGACGGCCGGCGTCACGATCGACCGGCAGTGCGGCTCGTCCCAGCAGTCCATCCACTTCGCCGCCCAGGGCGTCCTGTCGGGCACCCAGGACCTGGTGGTGGCCGCGGGCGTGGAGTCGATGAGCATCGTCCCGATGGGCGCGTCGATCACCGCCGCGCTGGAGAAGGGCATGCCGTTCCCGTTCGGCGACAAGTGGGTCGAGCGCTACGGCAAGCAGGAGATCTCCCAGTTCCGCGGCGCCGAGCTGATGTGCGAGAAGTGGGGGCTCCAGCGTGACGTGCTGGAGCAGTTCGCCTACGAGTCCCACCAGCGCGCCGCCAAGGCCGTCGCGAACGGCTACTTCAAGGACCAGATCGCCCCGATCAACGGCGTCGAGGACGATGAGGGCCCCCGGCCCGACACCACGCTGGAGAAGATGGCCGGGCTCAAGACCCTGAAGGAGGGCGGCCAGATCACCGCGGCCACCTCCTCGCAGATCTCCGACGGCTCCGGAGCCGTGCTGATCGCCTCCGAGCAGGCCGTACGCGAGCACAACCTGACCCCGCGCGCCCGCATCCACCAGCTCGCGCTCATGGGCGACGACCCGGTGTACATGCTGACCGCGCCGATCCCGGCCACCCGGCGGGCCCTGGAGAAGGCGGGCATGTCGATCGACGAGATCGACGTCGTGGAGATCAACGAGGCGTTCGCCCCGGTGCCGCTGGCCTGGATCAAGGAGCTGGACGCCGACCCGGCCAAGGTCAACCCCAACGGCGGCGCCATCGCGCTCGGCCACCCGCTGGGCGGCACGGGAGCGATCCTGATGACCAAGCTCCTGCACGAGCTGGAGCGCACGGGTGGCCGCTACGGCCTGCAGACGATGTGCGAGGGCGGCGGCCAGGCCAACGTCACCATCATCGAGCGGCTCTAGGAGAACCGGTCCAGGAAAGGGTGAGCGCCGCCTCCCGGGCGTAAGAGGGGAGGCGGCGCTCGCTAACTACCATCCCGGTAGTTGTCTAGCGGCCCTTGGGCGGGATGATCCGCCGGGGCGGCACGACCGGTCGCTGCGGCATCTTGGGCAGTTGCCGGGGCGGCACGGGCGTGGCGGTCTTCTTCTTGGCTGAGCGAACTCGCATGCGAAGCTCCTTTACGCGAACTCAGGACGCGGCTCCGGAAAGGGCCGGGCGTCGGCGAGCACAGCGTGGCCGCGTCTGTCGGACGATGGACTGAGGTGGCTGCTGTCACAGGTAAAGGCGCATGACCGACAAGCTACGGCGTGTCCGTGACGCCGGGCAACTGAATTAACCGGTCGCCGCGAGCTGCTGTTCGAAGCCCGTCACCATGGCCCGCAGGCCCGCGTCGAACCACTGGTCGTAGAAGCGCAGGGCGTCCGCGTCGTGGGTCTCGGCGGTCGAGCCGACCTGGGCCAGGGCGTGGCCGAGCACGTAGACGCCCACCGACTGCACCGCGTTGACGGTGTCGGCGGTGGGCACGCCCGCCGCCTCGAAGCGGGCCAGGAGGCCGGAGATCAGCTCGGTGGCGAGCCGTACGTCCACGGGGTGGGTGGCCAGCAGCGGGACGGCGCGCGGGTGGGCGAGCAGGAAGCGGCGGTAGGCCACGGCGAACCCGGCCAGCGCCCGCGGCCAGTCGGAGACCGGCGTGTAACCGGCCATGGCCTCGGCGAACAGCCGGTCGACGACCAGGGCCACGAGCGCGTCCCGGTTGGGCACGTGGCGGTAGAGCGACATGGCAGCCACCCCGAGGTCGGCGCCCAGGCGGCGCATGGTCAGCGCGTCGGGGCCCTCGGCGTCGAGGATGCCGACGGCGGCGGCCACGATGCGCTCGACGCTGAGCACGGCCGGTCGCCCCGCCCGCCTGGGTGCCTGAGTCATGCGGTCAGCGTAACGACGATCGTGGTCGCCAGCATGAGCAGGGACAGCACGCCCATCACCATGTGCTGGACGTCGATGACCACGGCACGGCCCGCGGTCGGCAGGACCTTCCAGGTGCGGCTGTACTCGCGCCGGTAGAGCTCGCGCTGCTCGTCCGTGGCCGTGCCGAAGTAGGGCAGCCACCAGCTCCGTACGTGACCGGTCATGACCAGGAGGCACAGAACCGTCGCGGCGGCGAGCGACCACGTCCGGTGCAGCGCGACGCCGGCCGCGATGAGCAGCGGGAACGGGTAGTTGATCACGGCGGCCAGGGCCCGGCCCTTGACGTTCGCCCCGCTGAGGTCGTTGAGCGGGAACATGGGCACCCAGTCGATGAGGACGAGCCAGGCGAGCCATACGAGCGGGACGGCGACGGCGACCGCGGTCATCGGGATCTCCTCGAATTTGCTTACTTGGTAAGCTTACACAGTACACAAATCCGGACGACGGCGGTCACGAGCCCTGCGAGGGCCGCGGCGAGCAGGGTGATCGACAACGACGCCGGGAAGTAGGTGAGCTGCTCCCAGGTCACGTACCGGCCGTTGAGCAGCACGGAGACCCAGTTCGGGTAGAACGCGAACACCAGGACCGGCAGCAGCACCGGCACCAGCCGCAGGGCGATCCGCCACCACGGCTTCCCCGACCGCCGGGACGCCCACCGCCGCGCCCGCAGCACGCCCATGACCCCGAGGCCGGCCGCCACGACGGCGAGCAGGCCCAGCACCAGGTCGTAGAGCTGCCGGTCGCCGCCCAGGGCGGCCGGCGCGCGGCCCTCGCTCATCGCGGCCAGGCCCCGCATGATGTCGTAGGTGGGGTCGTGGAGCGAGGCGCCGTTGGTCATGACGGCGAAGCCGTAGCCGGTCTTCGGCGAGACGGCCTCGACGGCGTTGTAGGTGAACAGGTTGCCGGAGTGCACGAGCAGTCCGGACTCCTCCTCCAGGCCCCAGCCCATGCCGTAGCCCTGCAGGCCGGGCTTGTGCATGGTCTCCAGGCTCTGCTTCTTGACCAGCGGGCGGCCGGCGCCGTTCTGGGCGATCAGCCACTTGCCCATGTCCGCGGCAGTGGTGATGACCGCGCCCGACCCGCTGCCGTCCAGGAACCCGGACGCCTCCGGCCGGGGCAGCCACATGCCGTAGACCGAGACGAAACCGTCCGCCGGCCGGACGGCCTGGGCGCTCACGGCGCTGCCGGTCATGCCGAGCGGGCCGAAGACGCGGTCCTTCATGAAGGCGTCGAAGGGCCGGCCGCTCGCGGTCTCGACCAGCCGGGCGGCCAGGTCGTAGTTGACGTTGCAGTACGCGTACCGGCTGCCCGGGTCGGCGGCCAGGCGGCCCTCGGCCAGGCGGGCGGTGTAGTCGGCCAGCGAGCTTGCGGACTCCAGGTCGCCGATGTCCAGCGAGCTGTCGGACAGCCCGGAGGTCTGGTTCAGCAACTGGCGCACGGTGATCTTGGCATGGCGCGGGTCGGCCATCCGGAAACCGGGAAGCTGCCCGGCCACCGGCTCATCCAGCGCGATCTTCCCCTGCTCCACCAGGGTCATCACGGCCAGCGCGGTGAACGACTTGCTCACCGAGGCCACCCGCATCGGCGTGGCCGCGGTGATCGCACGCCCTTCGGAGTCCTTGCCGTACCCGGCGGCGTGCACGACCTTGTCGCCGTGGGTCACCACGACGGACAGGCCGGGCACGCCGGTGGCCTCCAGCGCCTCGCGCAGGTAGGAGTCCACGGCGGCGGGGGTCGGCTCGACGGGGGCCGAGGCAAAGGCCGGGGCGGAAGCGGGGGTGAGGGTCAGGGCCGCGGCCAGCCCGGCGAGGGCGATCTTCAAGCTCATGCAGGCAAACGTACGGAGAACGCCCCCACCTCCGAATCTGCCGACGGTCTAGTGGTACCCCCGACGAAAGTCAGGTCTCCGTGGGGGACGGCAGCCGCTCCGGCACCGCGTCGTGCACCTGCTGGAAGATCACCGAGGTGCGGAAGCCGACGATCTCCTTGCGCTTGCTGAGCCGGTCGAGCAGGAAGGCGTGGAGGTGGTCGAGGTCCTGGACCGCGACGTGCAGCAGGAAGTCGTCGCCGCCGGCCATGGTAGCCGCGGATCACGCCGCGCCGGGTGAGCGCCCTCACCCGTTCCAGGCAGGTCGAGGGGGCGATGCCGAGCCGGCGGGCCAGTTCCCGGTTGGACTGCCGCGCATCCGTTTGGAGCAGGCGGATGATCGCCGAATCAAGTTCGTCCATGACGCGATTCTGCACCCTTCTCCGATCGAACGTTCGGTGGAGCGGGGGTGGGGCCGAACGATCGGGCTACTTTCACGTGCATGACTGAACAGGGCCGGATGGGTGCGGGGCAGGGCGTGGCGTTGCTGGTGGGCGCGGTGCTGGGGCCGGGGATGCTGGTGCTGCCGCAGCTCGCCGCCACGGCGGCGGGGCCGGCCTCCGTGCTGGCCTGGGCGGGGCTGCTCGCGCTGAGCGTGCCGGTGGCGCTGACGTTCGCGGCGCTCGGCGTCCGGTATCCCGACGGGGGCGGGGTGGCGAGCTTCGCGGGGCTGGCCTTCGGGCCGCGGGCCGCCGCCGTGGTCGGCTGGTGGTTCTACGGGGCCGTGCCGGTCGGGACCGTGGCGGGCGCGCTCGTGGGCGGCCGGTACGTCGAGGCGTGCCTGGGCGTGGACGGCACCCTGGCCGGCGTGCTGATCCTGGCCGCGGCGTTCGCCGCCAACGCGGCCGGGCTGCGTACCTCGGGGCGGTTGCAGCTCGCCTCCGTCGCGCTGCTCGTCGCCCTGCTGGCCGTCGCCGTGGTCACCGCCGCCCCGCGGGCCGACCTCGACCGCTTCACCCCCTTCGCCCCGCACGGGCTCGCCGGGGTGGCCGGCGCGGCCGGGGTGCTCATGTTCGCCTTCGTGAGCTGGGAGGCGGCCAGCCACCTGTCGGCCGAGTTCGCCGCCGGGAGGCGCGGGCTGACCAGGGCCACCGTGGTCACCCTCGTCGTGGTCGGCGGGTTGTACCTGGGCATCAGCATCACCTCGGTCGGCGTGCTCGGCGCGGACATGCCGGGCGTGCCGCTGAGCGCGCTTCTGGAGGCCGGCCTCGGGGGAGTGGCGCGGCCGGTGACCGGGGTGCTGGCGGTGCTGCTGACGTTCGGGGCGGTCAACACGTACCTGGCGGGGGCGGCGCGGCTGGGGGTGGCGCTGGCCAGGGACGGGGCCATGCCCGCCTGGCTGGCCGGGGGACGGGGGCCGTACCGGAGCCTGGGGGCGCTGGCCGTGCTGACGGTGCCCGTCGTGGTGTGGGCGGTGGATCTGGACCTGCTGATGCGGGCCACCTCGGCGTGCCTGGCGGCCGTCACGGCGGCGGGCGTGGCGGCGGCGGTCCGGGTGCTGCCCGCCGGGCGGTTGCGGGTCACCGCCGTCGTGGCGACCGGGATGTCGGCGGTCGCGCTGGCGTGCTGCGGGGCCTTCCTGGTGGTGCCGGCCGTGCTGGCCGCCGTCGCGCTGGGCGTGCTTAAAGCCGTCAGGCGGGCAGTACTCCCAGCACATGACGGCGCACCGTCGGGAGGGTGCCATGAGTGAGCAGACCAAGTACGCGGAGAGCAGGCAGGTCGGCGAGCAGGCCAGGGAGCGCGAATGGACGCGGCCCAGCTTCGCCAAGCAGCTGTTCCTCGGCGATCTCCGGCTGGACCTGGTGCATCCGGCGCCCAGGCTGCCGGACGAGGCCGCCAGGCGGGGCGAGGAGTTCGTCCGGGCGGTACGGCGCTACCTGGAGGACCACGTCGACCCCGCCCTCATCGAGCGCACCGCGCAGGTGCCCGACGAGGTGGTCAAGGGCCTGGCCGCCCTCGGGGCGTTCGGCATCACGATCGGCGAGGAGTACGGCGGCCTCGGCCTGCCCTACCTGTACTACTGCCGCACCCTCACGCTGGTCGGCTCCTACTGCCCCGCGCTGGCCACGCTGCTGTCGGCGCACCAGTCGATCGGCGTGCCGCAGCCGCTCAAGCAGTTCGGCACCGAGGAGCAGAAGCGGGAGTTCCTGCCCCGCTGCGCGGCCGGCGAGATCTCGGCCTTCCTGCTCACCGAGCCCGACGTGGGCTCGGACCCCGCGCGGCTGTCCACGACCGCCGTGCGCGACGGCGACGACTACGTGCTGAACGGCGTCAAGCTCTGGACGACGAACGGCGTCGTCGCCGACCTGCTCGTGGTCATGGCCAGGACCGGCAAGAAGATCAGCGCCTTCGTGGTCGAGGGGGACAGTCCGGGCATCACGGTCAGGCGGCGCAACAGCTTCATGGGCCTGCGCGGCATCGAGAACGGCGTCACCGAGTTCTCCCAGGTCAGAGTTCCGGCAAGGAACCTGATCGGGCAGGAGGGCCAAGGGCTGCGGATCGCGCTCACCACGCTCAACACCGGCCGCCTGTCCCTTCCGGCGACCTGCGCGGGCAGCGCCAAGTGGGCCCTGAAGATCGCCCGTGAGTGGGGGAACGCCCGCGAGCAGTGGGGGCGCAAGGTGGGCCGGCACGAGGCCGTGGCGACCAAGATCGCCTTCATCGCGGCCACCGCGTACGCCCTGGACGCCGTCAGCGAGCTCACCGCCCGCCTGGCCGACGACCGGCGCAACGACATCAGGATCGAGGCCGCCCTCGCCAAGCTGTACGCCACCGAGATGTCCTACCGGTCGCTGGACGAACTGGTCCAGGTCAGAGGCGGACGCGGCTACGAGACCGCCGAGTCGCTGGCCGCCCGCGGCGAGCGCGGCGTGCCCGCCGAGCAGATGCTGCGCGACTCCCGCATCAACCGCATCTTCGAGGGCTCCTCCGAGATCATGCACCTGATGATCACCCGCGAGGCCGTGGACGCCCACCTGACCGCGGCCGGTGAGCTGATCAACCCCGAGGCGTCCCGCCAGGAACGCGCCCAGGCGCTCGGCCGGGCGAGCCGCTTCTACGCCGGCTGGCTTCCGACCCTCATGGCCGGCTCGGGCAACCTGCCCACGGCCTACACCGCCTTCGGCCCGCTGGCCCAGCATCTGCGGTTCGTGGAGCGGACCAGCAGGAAACTGGCCCGGTCCACCTTCTACGGCATGTCGCGCTGGCAGGGCAGGCTGGAGCACAAGCAGTCCTTCCTCGGCCGGATCGTCGACATCGGGGCCGAGCTGTACGCCATGACGGCCGTCTGCCTGAAGGCCGAGGAGGACGCCGACGACCTCGGGCGCAGGCCGTACGAGCTGGCCGACACCTTCTGCAGGCAGGCCCGCCGCCGCGTCCGCACGCTCTTCGACGAGCTCTGGGACAACAGCGACGAACAGGACGTCCGCCTGGCCGGTTACGTGCTCGACGGCCGTTACGAGTTCCTGGAGGAGGGCATCCTCGACCCGTCCATCGAGGGGCCGTGGATCGGGACGCCGGACGGCGGGGAGAACGTGCGGAGAAAGATCCTGTGACGCGTGGTCTAGACCGGTTGTGAGCTTTTTCTGCCCTGAGTGTTTTCAAACCGATACCAGCCGGTATAGACCGGCTGCTGAACACAGGCTTACTCTGGCGCAAACGCGTTGAGCTGTGGCTCTCGCACCCCTCATCCCTTTGGACGGGGTCAGGTAGCTGGTACGGACCAGCCACCCGTCCGACGAGAAGGCGGTATCACCAGTGAACATGAAGCTTGTGGGCGGCGCCGCTCTCGGCCTTGCCACGATGCTGGTCCTGTCCAGCTGCGGCTCCGACGGCGGTTCGGGTGGCGGCGGGAACAACACCCAGGCCTCGGGCGGCGGCCAGGTCACCCTCAAGATGGTCGCCGCCGACTACGGCGACGGCCCCGGCAAGCCGAACTCGGGCGAGACGTTCTGGAAGGGCGTCGTGGACGAGTTCCAGGCCGCCAACCCGAACATCAAGGTCGACGTCCAGGTCATCAACTGGAACGACATCGACAAGCAGGTCGCCACCATGGTCCAGAACGGCCAGGTGCCCGACATCCTGCAGACCGGCGACTACTCCGGCTTCGTCAAGGACGGCCTGCTCTACAAGGTCGACGAGGTCGTGTCCCCGGCCGTGTCCGGCGACCTGCTGCAGAAGTTCGCCGACTTCGGCAAGGTGGACGGCGCCGCGTACGGCCTCCCGTTCGTCTCCTCCGCCCGCGCGCTGTTCTACAACAAGGACCTGTTCACCAAGGCCGGCATCGCCGAGCCGCCCAAGACCTGGGACGAGCTCAAGGCCGACGCCGAGAAGCTGAAGAAGGCCGGCGTGAGCCAGCCGTTCGGCCTCCCGCTGGGCCAGGAGGAGGCCCAGGGCGAGTCGTTCCTGTGGATGCTGGGCAACGGCGGCGGCTACAAGGACGCCTCCGGCAAGTGGGCCATCAACTCCCCGCAGAACGTCGAGACCTTCACCTACATGAAGGGCCTGGTCGACGCCGGCCTCACCACCCCGAACCCGGGCACCAAGGACCGCAAGACGGTCTGGGAGGACTTCGGCGCGGGCAAGGTCGGCATGGTCAACGGCGGACCCATGTCGATCCCGATCTTCGACGCGGCCGGCCTGAAGAACTACGGCGTCGCGGCCATCCCCGGCAAGTCCGGCCCGCTCGACACCACCCTCGGCGTCATGGACTGGATCATGGCGTTCAACAAGAACGGCCACGCCGCCGAGATCAAGAAGTTCTTCGACTTCTTCTACACCGGCAACGCCGCCCAGAAGATCTCCGACACCTACAAGCTGCTGCCCGTCACCAACGGCGGCATCCAGAAGCTGTCCGGCGACGAGAAGCTCAAGCCGTTCCTCGACGCGCTGCCCAACGCCAGCTTCTACCCGTTCCAGGACCCGAAGTGGGCCGAGGTGAACCCGGCGATCAAGCAGACCATCGGCGGCGCCGTCAAGGACGACCCGGCCAAGGTCCTCGGCGAGCTGCAGAAGACCGCCGAAGCCAGCTGATCCAGCGGGGGTCTGTGGAGCCGGCGCGCGGGTCGCGTCCCCGCGCCGGCTCCACCGTCATGGAAGGTTCCTCATGAGAAGGTTGCGCGCCCTCGAACCCCTGGCCTGGATCGGGCCGGCCGTGGTGCTGATCGCGCTGGTCGTGCTCTGGCCCGTGATCGAGATGATCCGGTCGTCGTTCCTCAAGATCAGCCGGTTCGGAGTGGTCCAGGGAGACAATTTCCCGGACAACTACACGAAGCTGTTCGGCGAGAAGGACTTCGCCGACATCATGATCCGCAGCGTGGTCTGGGTGGTCGCGGTCGTCGCGCTCACCGTGCTGATCTCGCTCGCCCTCGCCCAGCTGTTCAACCAGCGCTTCCCCGGCCGCAAGATCGCTCGCTGGGCGCTCATCGCGCCCTGGGCGGCCTCGGTGCTGATGACGGCGATCATCTTCAAGTGGATGCTCGACCCCGAGGTCGGGGTGATCAACCAGATCAGGGTGAAGCTGGGGCTCATCGACGCGATGGGCGGCGCCTCCGCCGACCAGCTCGGCGACGCCTCCAGCGCGATGCCGTGGCTGGTGTTCGTGGCGGTCTTCGTCTCCGTGCCGTTCACGACGTACGCGCTGCTGGCCGGGCTGGCGACCATCCCCGCCGACGTCTACGAGGCAGCCAAGATGGACGGCGCCACCAAACTCCGGACGTACTGGTCGATCACGCTGCCGCTGCTGCGCCCCGCGCTCACCGTGGCCGCGCTGATCAACGTCATGAACGTCTTCAACAGCTTCCCGATCATCTGGGCGATGACCCACGGCCAGCCGGGCTACTCGACGGCCACCTCGACCATCCTCATGTTCATCCTCAAGAACTCGAACATCGGTGAGTCGGCCGCGATGTCCGTCGTGAACTTCGGCATGGTCATCGTGCTGACCGCGATCTTCCTGAAGGTGTCGCGCTGGAACAAGGAGGTGGCGTGATGGCCGTGCAGACCATGTCCAAGGCCGGTCCGCGCCACCAGTCCGGTCACCGCGGGCGGGCGCAGCGCCGCCTGCCCAGGGTCAAGACCGTCATCGTGGCGGCCGCGGCGTACATCGTCGCGTTCGTCTTCCTGTTCCCGTACCTCGTCATGCTGCTGACCTCGCTGCGGTCGCAGGAGTCGCTGCGCGAGGTGACGTTCTGGCCCGACGAGTGGGTGTGGTCGAACCTCGCCAACTTCTGGACCAGCGGCCTGGCCGGGAACCTGTGGGTGACGCTCAAGGTCGCCGGCGGCTCGACGATCCTGGTGCTGCTCGTGGCGTTGCCGGCCGCGTACTACTCGGCCCGGCACAAGTTCCGGGGGCGCACGGCGTTCCTGATCCTGGTGCTGATCACCCAGATGTTCCAGCCCACGGCCATGCTCGTCGGCATCTACCGCGAGTTCTACCAGTTCGGCCTGGTGGACTCGATCTGGTCGCTGATCCTGGTCAACGGCGGGTTCAACCTGGCGTTCGCGGTGTGGATCCTGAACGCCTACTTCGCCTCGATCCCGCGTGAGCTGGAGGAGGCCGCCTTCATCGACGGCAACGGCCGCTTCGGCGCGCTGTTCCGGATCACGCTGCCGCTGGCCATGCCGGGCGTGATCACCGCACTGATCTTCACGTTCATCGCGGCGTGGAACGAGTTCGTGGTCGCCCTGACCCTGACCACGACCCCGGCGAACCAGCCGCTCACGGTCGCGCTGAACTCGTTCATCGGCCAGTACCAGGTGGACTGGCAGAACCTCTTCGCGGGCTCGGTGATCGCCACCATCCCGGTGATCATCCTGTTCGCGCTGATCGAGCGGAAGGTCGTCGGCGGACTGACCGCCGGCTCGATCAAGTAGAAAACGTCCGGCCGCCACCAACCCACCGGGTGGCGGCCGGGCTCACTTCCGCGGGCCTGTTTCTGCGGGCTTACTTCTGCGGGACGCGGGCCACGCAGAACACCGTCTGGCCGAACGGCGGACGGATGAACCGCTCGATCAGCCGCGTGGCCGGGACCACGGTGCGGTCGTAGATCTTGACCAGGCGCGGGTCGGGGTAGCCGACGCCGCCCCGCCGGACCGCCGCCCACCAGGCGATGCCGCCCAGGAAGTTGATCGGCTTGAGCACGTCGATGTCGAGCCCCGCCTTGGAGACCGTCGCGCGCAGGGTCTTGGGCGTGTAGCGCTGGACGTGACCGACCTTGCGGTCGAAGTCTCCATAAAGCTGCATGTAGCCGGGCACCCAGATGATGATCCGGCCGCCGGGCAGCGTGACGCGGGCCAGCGAGCGCAGCGCCTCGGCGTCGTCCTCGATGTGCTCCAGCACGTTCATCATGACGACGGTGTCGACCTTGTCCTTCAGCGGGATGTCGGTCGGCAGGCCGAACTGCAGGACGTCGATGTCGTCGCGGCCCTCGAAGCGCTTGCCGAGCTGCTCGACGCAGTAGGGGTCGAAGTCGCTGACGACCAGGCGGTCGAGCCGCGGCAGGAACTGCTCGGCGAAGTGGCCCAGCCCGGAGCCGATCTCCAGCATCGAGCGGCCGACGTGCGGGGCGACCATGTCGAACTCGTACTGCCGATAGTTCTTGGCCTCGTCCCCACCCAGGTGGTTCTCCAGGGCCTCGTCACCGGCCGCCGGTTGCACTACACGGTCATACCCAGAAGACATAGTCCCGTTCCTTTAAGGGGCAGACGGATTGCACGAGTCTAATGCCCCCGAGGATGACCTGATGCGTGAAACGCCCTTCCCCGCGCCCGGCCGGATGCGATGGAATGCGACACGCCATGGACGACGACGAGGCGATCGCCCGCTCCCTCGACGGTGACCTGGGGGCCTACGAGGCCCTGGTCGCCAGGTACAGCGCGCTCGCCCATCGCACCGCCGCCATGCTCGGCGCGGGCGACGAGGCCGAGGACGTCGTGCAGGAGGCGTTCGTCAAGGCTTTCCGTCATCTGTCCGGGTTCCGGAGGGACGCGCCCTTCCGTCCCTGGTTGCTGCGGATCGTGGCCAACGAGACGCACAACCTGACCCGGGCCCGCGGGCGCCGCTCCGACCTGGCCGTACGGCTCACCGCCGCCGCCGATCCCGCGGCCCCCGACGACCCGGCGGGCGCGGCCGTCGCCACCGACCGGCGGGCCCGGCTGCTGGAGGCCGTACGCGGCCTGCCCGAACGGGAACGCCAGGCGGTCGTGTGCCGGTACTTCCTGCAACTGTCGGAGGCGGAGACGGCCCAGGTGCTCGGCTGGCCGGTCGGTACCGTCAAGTCCAGCACCCATCGGGGGCTGGCCCGGCTGAGGGAGGAGGTGGGCGGTGAGCTCGCATGACCCCTTCGACGACCTGGAAGCCGAACTGACCGCCCTCGGCGACCTCCTCGACACCCCGTCCCCGCCCCCGCCCGACGTCGCCGCCGCGGTCCGCGCCCGGCTGGAGACCCCGTCGCCGCCTCCGCCCGACGCCGCCGCCGTCCGTGCCCGCCTGGAGACCCAGCCCCAGGACCGCGCGCGGCGTGTGCGGCGGGCCAGGTGGAAGGTCGTGGCGGCCGTCGTACTGGCCGTCATCGCCGTCACGGCCGCCACCCCCCAGGGCCGCGCCGCCGTGGCCCGGGTCCTCCGCTTCGCCGGCATCGAACTGCAACTGGCCGACACACCCCCCACACCGGTACGGACCACCGCGAACCTCCCCGGCGAGCGCCCGGTCGCCCCCGACGACCTGCCCGCCCTGGTGAAGTTCCCGATCAGAACCCCGTCAGAGCTCGGCGCCCCCGACCACGCCACCATCGCCGACCAGGGCCGCGTCGTGTCGATGTTCTGGCCGGACGGCGTCCGGCTCGACCAGTTCCAGGGCGGCGTGGACCCGTTCTTCTTCAAGCAGCTCGGCCCGCCCTGGCCCGACTACGTCCAGGTGGCCGGCACCTCGGCCTGGTGGATCCCCGGCGAGCACCCGCTCGGCTACATCCGCCGCCAGGACGGCACCGAGGTCCCCCTGCGCCAGGCCGCCCCCACCCTCGTCTGGCAGCGCGACACGCTCACCTATCGCCTGGAGGGCGCCGGGACCAAGGAGAGGGCGGTGAACATCGCCGAGTCACTCCGGTGAGCCGGTCAGCCAGTCGTCCACGCCCTTGAGCAGCTCCTTGCGCACGGTCTCCGGGGCGGTCGAGGACCGGATCGACTGCCGCGCCAGCTCGGCGACCTCGGCGTCGGAGAACTCGTAGACCTCCCTGGCCAGCTCGTACTGCCGCAGCAGCCGCGTGCCGAACAGCAGCGGGTCGTCGGCGCCCAGCGCGATCGGCACCCCGGCGTCGAACAGCCGCCGCAGCGGCACGTCGGCCGCCCGCTCGGCCACGCCCAGCCCCACGTTGGACGTCGGGCACACCTCGCAGCAGATCTGCCGGTCGGCCAGCCGCTGCATCAGCCACGGGTCCTCGGCCGCCCGGACACCGTGCCCGACCCGGTCGGCGCCCAGGTCGTCGATGCACTGGGCCACGCTGCGCGGCCCGAGCAGCTCGCCGCCGTGCGGCACGGCCAGCAGCCCGCCGCGCTTGGCGATGCGGAAGGCCCGCTCGAACTCGCGCGCCTCGCCGCGTCGCTCGTCGTTGGACAGGCCGAAGCCCACCACGCCCTTGTCGGCGTATTGGGTGGCGAGCCTGGCCAGGGTGTTCGCGTCGAGCGGATGCCTGGTCCGGTTGGCCGCCACGACCACCGGCATGTGGACCCCGGCGTGCTCGGCGGCCTGCCGCGCCGCGTCGAGCATCAGCTCCAGCGTCGCCGTGAGCCCGCCGAACCGCGCCGCGAACCCGGACGGGTCCACCTGGATCTCCAGCCACCGGGAACCGGCCGCCGCCTCGTCCTCCGCGGTCTCGCGCAGCAGCCGGTAGACGTGCTCGGGACGGCTGAGCACCGACCTGGCGATGTCGTACAGCCGCTGGAACCTGAACCAGCCGCGCTCGTCGGTGGCCCGCAGCCGCGGCGGCCAGTCCTGCTCCAGCGCGTCGGGCAGGTGCAGCCCCTGCTCCCTGGCCAGCTCGATCAGCGTCGAGTGTCGCATGGAGCCGGTGAAGTGCAGGTGGAGATGGGCTTTGGGCAGCGTGTGCAGGGGCCGGTGCATTTCCATATTTTGCCACTGGCCCCAGGTGCGGATTCGCGTGTCGCGGAAGGCGACGGGTCCGGCATCGGCACGGGATCGGCACGGGATCGGCACGGGATCGGCACGGTAGAGGTCGCCCGGATCGGGGGATCAACCGTCCATGATCCCTGAGGGAGGCGGTGTCGCCGGGCAGGGCCGGCGCGCGCTGCTCGCCGGACTGGCGTTCGCGATGACGGCTCTCGTCATCTACGCCCTGTTCCAGTCGGGTTTCGGCCGTTCGCATCCGCCTTCGGCGGGTTCGTCGTACGTGCCGGCGCCGCCCCTGAAGGTGGCGCCCCGCCCCGGCGCCGCGGCGGCGGCCCCGCCCGAGCCCCTGTTCGCGGTCGTCTCCGACGACCTCTGGCTCACCTACCTGCCGCGCGGCCTGCGCCGCAGCGGCGGGGGAGCGGTCGCCCCCGACGGCGTCCGGGCCAGGTACGGCACCGCGGACCGTTACGTGGAGGCCCAGGTCGAGCACGGTACGGCGGCCGCGGACTGGGACACCTACCGCGCGCACCTCGACGTGCCGGACGCCCGCGAGACCACGGTCCGCGGCCGGCCCGCGATCGTCGGCCCGCACCCGCGCGGCGGCAGGATGATCGCCTGGCTGGAGCGCCCCGGGACGGGCGCCTGGATCCGGGTGAGCGACTCCCTCGCCGGCGAACTGCTGCCTATTGCCGCCTCGGCCCGTGGTCCTGTAGGAGACTAGGAGCCTTTTCCCTGGTTGATCCCACGAGTCATGGGGGGACGATGCGGCGTCCGGCAGCGGTGTTCATCACGTTCGCGCTGGCCGCCGGCACGGCAGGGTGCGGCGGCGACACGCCGCGGCCGCCCAGCGCCACCCCGCCGCCGGCCAGCGAGCAGGCGAGCGACCCGGTGGCCGGGAAACCCGTCACGCTGGCCTGCGGATCGACCAGGCTGAAGGTCCCCGGCGCGCCGCCGCCGCTGGCCCGCTCGGGCAGCTTCGGCCGTCTGGACGCGCTCGCCAGGCGCCTCAAGGTCAGAGGCGTGACCTGGCGCGACGACGAGGGCGAGCTGCTGCGGGTGGGCGTGGTGTGCGGCGTGCGGACGGCCGAGCAGTTCGCCACGCTGGTGGCCCGCTCGACCCTGACCGCCTACCGCGGCAAGCCGGCGCTGCGCTGGACGACCCGCGGCGGCCTGCGCAACTTCATGTGGCTGGAGAGCCCCGGTACGGCCGTCTACCTCGCCGCCACGCCCGGCATGACCGCCCAGCTCCGCCAGACCGCCGCCGCCATCAGAGAAGGCGCCTCCTGAACCGCGAAGGCGTCTTCTACGACCTTGTGGAACCGCCGAGGCGCCCGGCCGGGCCCGCGAAGGCCGGGCAGGGCGCCTTCCACGTCGCTCAGTGAGCCTCGGACAGCAGCTTGGCCATGCGGCTGACGCCCTCGACCAGATCGTCGTCACCGAGGGCGTAGGACAGCCGGAAGTAGCCCGGCGTGCCGAACGCCTCGCCCGGCACGACCGCCACCTCTGCCTCCTCCAGGATCAGCTCGGCCAGCTCCGCCGACGACCCGGGCCGCCGGCCGCGCAGTTCCTTGCCCAGCAGCTCCTTGACCGACGGGTATGCGTAGAACGCCCCCTTGGGTTCCGGGCAGAACACGCCCGGGATCTCGTTGAGCATCCGCACCATGGTCTGGCGCCGCCGGTCGAAGGCCGTACGCATCTCGGCCACGGCCGACAGGTCGCCGGACACCGCGGCGAGCGCGGCGATCTGCGACACGTTGGCCACGTTCGAGGTGGCGTGCGACTGCAGGTTGGTCGCCGCCTTGACCACGTCGGACGGCCCGATCAGCCAGCCCACCCGCCAGCCGGTCATCGCGTACGTCTTGGCCACGCCGTTGAGGATCACGACCCGGTCGCCCAGTTCGGGAACGGCCGTGGCGATGCTGGTGAACTCGGTGCCGCCGTAGACCAGGTGCTCGTAGATCTCGTCGGTGACCACCCACAGCCCGTGCTCGGCCGCCCACCGGCCGATCGCCACGGTGTCCTCGCGCGAGTAGACCGCGCCCGTCGGGTTGGACGGCGAGACGAACAGCAGGACCTTCGTGCGCTCGGTGCGGGCCGCCTCAAGCTGCTCGACGCTCGCCAGGTAGCCCGTGGACTCGTCGGTCACCACGTCGACCTGGACGCCCCCGGCGAGCTTGATCGCCTCGGGGTAGGTCGTCCAGTAGGGGGCGACGACGATGACCTCGTCACCCGGGTCGAGCAGCGTGGCGAACGCCTCGTAGACGGCCTGCTTGCCGCCGTTGGTGACCAGCACCTGGGACGGCTCGACGGAGTAGCCGGAGTCGCGCCGCGTCTTGTCGGCGATGGCCTTCTTCAGCTCGGGAAGGCCGCCCGCCGGCGTGTACTTGTGGTTGCGCGGGTCGCGGGCCGCCTCGACCGCGGCCTCGACGATGTAGCCGGGCGTCGGGAAGTCGGGCTCGCCCGCGCCGAAGCCGATGACGGGGCGGCCGGCCGCCTTCATCGCCTTGGCCTTGGCGTCCACCGCGAGCGTGGCGGACTCGGAAATCGCGGAGATTCTTGCGGAGATACGGGGTCGCGTGGACATGCTCACCATGCTCCCACGCGGGCGTGACCTGGGCGATCAGGTTTGGGTTCGACGTACCGGGCAATCCCCCGTATGCTTTCGCCTGGTCCTTCCGCCGCATGTCGGCGAGCGGTTCGGTCCAGGCAGTGAGTCGATCAGGGTAGTGTGGTTGACGACATAGGGCACTGGCGCAATTGGTAGCGCACCGGTCTCCAAAACCGGCGGTTGGGGGTTCGAGTCCCTCGTGCCCTGCGAGTGCGGTCCGCGCAAATGGCGTGTAAGCGCGCCGCAGAACTGCGTTGGATACGACAGATTCAGGTGAGGACTGTGGCGATCGACACGCGCGGCGAGACCGCAGGCAAGCCCAGTGGCGAGAAGAAGACGCGCACTTCACCTGCCCTTTTTTATCGGCAGGTCGTCAACGAGCTTCGCAAGGTCATCTGGCCGACACGCAAGGATCTCATCACCTACACCACGGTCGTTCTGGTATTCGTTCTGATCATGGTGGCGATCGTCTATGGGCTTGACGCCGCTCTCGGCTGGGCCGTCCTCCGCGTCTTCGGCGGGGAGTGAGCCCGCCTAGCTCGACGCCGTGTGGTGTCGGCTGATGGCGACACCATTCGATTCGAGGAAATGAGGAAAGGTCACGTGTCCGAGTCTTCTGTTCCGGCCGAGGAGCCACGCGACGAGCGAGGCGACGACGAGCTGGGAGAGACCACCGACGTATGGGGCGACGAGCTGGGTGAGGCTCGCGACGAAGGCGTCGAGGCGGCTCTCCAGGAGGCCGACGAGACCGACGAGGTCGAAGAGTCGGAGGAGGCCCCCGCTGACGCGGAGGCCGAGCCCCTGCCTGAAGTCGACCCGGTCGAGGAGTTCAAGAGCTCGCTGCGCGGGCTCCCCGGCGAGTGGTACGTGATCCACTCCTACGCCGGCTACGAGAACCGCGTGAAGTCCAACATCGAGAGCCGCAACGTGTCGCTCAACATGGAGGACTACATCTACCAGGTCGAGGTGCCCACGCACACCGTCCAGGAGTTCAAGAGCGGCAAGAAGGTCCCGGTCAAGGAGCGCGTGCTGCCCGGCTACGTCCTGGTGCGCATGGAGCTGACCGACGAGTCCTGGGCCGCCGTGCGCAACACGCCCGGCGTGACCGGTTTCGTCGGCCTGTCCAACAAGCCGAGCCCGCTCAGCCTCGACGAGGTCGCCAAGCTGCTGGCGCCCGAGCCGACCGAGGAGAGCAAGAAGGCCACCGCCAAGGCGGCCAGCGGCCCCACGGTCGAGTTCGAGATCGGCGAGTCCGTCACGGTCATGGACGGCCCGTTCGCCACCCTTCCCGCCTCGGTCAGCGAGATCAGCCCCGAGTCGCAGAAGCTCAAGGTGCTCGTCTCGATCTTCGGTCGTGAGACCCCGGTCGAGCTCTCGTTCAACCAGGTCTCGAAGATCTAGGACGATCACCTACACTTAGACGTTCGGTCGGCCGCCTTTCGCGAAAGGTGGCCTTCCGACATGTCCGGGCGCATCCGCGTCCGGACGGCATCACGATCAGGACCCGGAGAAGGACTCATGCCTCCGAAGAAGAAGATCGCGGCGCTCGTCAAGGTCCAGCTCCCCGCTGGCCAGGCCACGCCCGCTCCGCCGGTCGGTACCGCCCTCGGTCCCCACGGCGTCAACATCATGGACTTCGTCAAGCAGTACAACGCTGCGACGGAGGCCCAGCGGGGCAACATCATCCCCGTTGAGATCACCATTTTCGAAGACCGCAGCTTCACCTTCATCACGAAGACGCCCCCGGCGCCCGAGCTGATCAAGAAGGCCCTGGGTCTCGACAAGGGCAGCGCCGTCCCCCACAAGGACAAGGTCGGCCGTCTGACGCGCGAGCAGCTGCGCAGCATCGCCGAGACCAAGATGCCCGACCTCAACGCCAACGACGTCGAGGCTGCTGAGAAGATCATCGCCGGCACCGCCCGGTCGATGGGCATCACGATCGCCGACTAAGACTTTTCCCAGATCCGTGGGAGGGCCGGGTCCCGGCCCGCGAACCACAAGGAGACAGACATGAAGCGCAGCAAGGCGCACAAGGACGCGGCCGCCAAGGTCGACCGCGACAAGCTCTACACGCCCGCCGACGCCGCCAAGCTGGCCAAGGAGACGTCGACCACCAAGTTCGACGCCACCGTGGAAGTGGCGCTGCGGCTGGGTGTCGACCCTCGCAAGGCCGACCAGATCGTGCGCGGCACGGTCAACCTCCCGCACGGCACCGGTAAGACCGCCCGGGTCCTGGTCTTCGCGACCGGTGACCGTGCCGAGGCAGCCCGCGAGGCGGGCGCCGACATCGTCGGCGCCGACGAGCTGATCGACGAGATCGCCAAGGGCAACCGGCTCAACGAGTTCGACGCCGTGGTGGCCACCCCTGACCTCATGGGCAAGGTCGGCCGTCTGGGCCGCGTGCTCGGCCCGCGTGGTCTCATGCCCAACCCCAAGACCGGCACCGTGACGCCCGACGTCGCCAAGGCCGTGACGGAGATCAAGGGCGGCAAGATCGAGTTCCGCACCGACCGGCAGGCGAACCTGCACTTCATCATCGGCAAGACGTCGTTCCCCGAGCGTCAGCTCATCGAGAACTACGCCGCCGCCCTTGACGAGGTGCTGCGTCTCAAGCCGTCCGCGGCCAAGGGGCGTTACCTGAAGAAGGTCACCTTCTCCACCACCATGGGCCCCGGCGTCCCCGTCGACCCCAACCTCACCCGTGGCCTGACCGCCGAGCTCGACGCGTAACGGCTTCGTTCTTCCGAAGGTCTCCGCCTGTCTCAGGCGGGGACCTTTTGGTTTTCCGCACGTCGTGCGAGGAGGTGCCCGCGAGGCGCGACGTTTCTGTTCCGGATGATCTCGCCAGGTGGGCGGGGTTGTGGAGGAATCGTGCACAGTCTGTGGGGGAGAACCCTGGGTTTTCCCCGAATTATGCGGGGAAGTCGCCACGACGGGACAACTCAACCGTAGGGTCAAAACATGCTGAAGCGCAGGATAAGTCTCGCCACCGCCGCGGCCGGAGCTGCCCTCATCGCGGCCACGGTCGCCGGGTGCGGTACGAACGTGCAGCCCGTCCAGATCAACCTGGCCGCCTCGGAGGTGCTCGCGCAGGCCGCGCAGAAGACCGCGGAGGTCACCAGCTACACGGTGGACGCCGTCGCGAACGTGACGCACCCCCAAGAAGGCAACGGCAAGGTGCAGGGACGCATGCTCTACCAGAGCAAGCCCCAGCTCGCCGTCGACCTGACCCTCGACACCGTCGACATGGGCGGACGGAACCTGCCGGGCGGCGTACGCGCCATCCTCCAGGGTGACACCGTCTATGTGAAGGTCGAGGCGCTCAAGCAACTCGTCGGCGCGACCAAGCCGTGGATCAAGGTCTCGCTCGCCGACGTGGGCGACCAGAACCAGGTCAACCAGTACCTCAGCCAGATCCAGCAGTTCGACCTGGCCAACGTGACCAAGCTGGTCACCGCGTCCAAGGACGTGCAGCAGGTCGGCACCGAGAGCGTCAACGGCGAGGACGCCACCCACTACAGCGGCACCTTCCCCGTGGACGCGGCCGTCGGCCAGCTGCCCGCCGACAAGCAGCAGCAGGCCCGTACGAACCTCGCCGAGCTCAAGGACGTCAAGTTCGACATCTGGGTGGCCGGCGACGGCCTGCCCCGCAAGCTCGCCCTGAACGGCTCCAAGGAGGGCGCGACGCTGGACGCCACGCTGCTCTTCAAGGGCTTCAACGAGCCGGTGAAGGTCGAGGCCCCGGCCGCAGACCAGGTCGGGGAGCTGCCGAAGACGACCGTCAACTGAGAATCGATTTGGAAACTCGGCGACCAGCACGTACTCTGGTCGTTGCCGAAGACCGCCGGTCGTCGTCAGGTGCATCAGTCCTGGCGACCGAAGGATCCACGTTCTGTGGACGGCCCGCGCAGGTGTGATGCGAGTTTCCCATATGGTGTAGTTCCATATGTGAGCCCCGTGCGCCCCTGCGCCCGGGGCTGTTCTCATTTCCAGGGGCCTTCGCCGGCGGCACACCTGGAAGGAGGCCCATGGCGAGGGCGGATAAGGCGACAGCCGTTGCCGAGCTCAAGAGCGAGTTCGAAGGCAGCAGCGCCGCCGTTCTGACCGAGTACCGCGGTCTCACCGTCGCCCAGCTCAAGCAGCTGCGCGTTGCTCTTGGTGAGAATGCGAAGTTCGCCGTGGCGAAGAACACCCTGACCAAGATCGCGGCCAACGAAGCCGGTCTGTCGTTCCCCGACGACCTGCTCACGGGCCCGACCGCGATCGCCTTCGTCAACGGCGACGTTGTCGAGGCGGCCAAGGGTCTGCGTGACTTCGCCAAGGCCAATCCCCTTCTGGTGATCAAGGGCGGCGTGCTGGAGGGCAAGACCCTCGACGCCACCGAGATCACCAAGCTCGCCGACCTCGAGCCCCGCGAGGTCCTTCTCGCTAAGCTCGCCGGTGCTCTCAAGGCCAAGCAGAGCGCTGCGGCCGCGGTCTTCGCCGCGCTGCCCACGCAGATGGCTCAGCTGGCCGACGCCCTTCGTGCCAAGCGCGACGAAGAAGCGGGCGAGTAACACGGGGGTTGCCGCAACTTCCGCGGTCCCGTTCCTAGTTTTCTGCAAGTCCTAAACGTAAGGAAAAGCATCATGGCGAAGCTCAGCACCGACGAGCTGCTCGACGCGTTCAAGGAGATGACCCTCCTCGAGCTGTCCGGGTTCGTGAAGCAGTTCGAAGAGGTCTTCGACGTCAAGGCCGCCGCCCCCGTCGCGGTCGCCGCCGCCCCCGCCGCCGGTGGCGGTGGCGAGGCCGCCGCCGTTGAGGAGCAGGACGAGTTCGACGTCATCCTCGAGGCCGCCGGCGACAAGAAGATCCAGGTCATCAAGGAGATCCGCGCCCTCACGTCCCTGGGCCTCAAGGAGGCCAAGGACCTGGTGGACGGCGCTCCCAAGCCGGTCTTCGACGGCAAGGTCAACAAGGAGCAGGCGGAGAAGGCCAAGGCTGCCCTCGAGGGCGCCGGCGCCACCGTGACCGTGAAGTAACTTCCCACTTCACACAGCTCTTCGGAAGAGGCGGACACACCCTGGTGCCGGGTGTGACCGCCTCTTTTCGCATGTACGGGGACGCCTCGGGAGACTCTCATCCGCGTCTCATCGCCCGGCCAACGGGCCTGCCTAGCGTGCAGGTGTGCTGAGCGAAGCGAGATCCCGCGTGGCGTTGGCCGTGCTGCTCCTCGGCGCCGGAGTCCTCTACGTGTGGGGGGCTCGGGGCGTCGGGGTGGGCCAACTCCTTCTATTCGGCGGCCGTGCAGGCCGGGAGCCAGAGCTGGAAGGCGTTCTTCTTCGGGGCGTCCGACGCCGCGAACGCGATCACCGTCGACAAGACCCCCGCCTCCCTCTGGCCGATGGCGCTCAGCGTACGGATCTTCGGCCTGAACTCCTGGGCCGTCCTCGTGCCTCAGGCGCTCATGGGCGTCGGCGCGGTGGCCGTGGTGTACGCGACCGTGCGCCGGTCGTTCCCCGCCTGGGCGGCGCTGCTGGCCGGGACGGCGATGGCGGTGACACCCGTGGCCGTGCTGATGTTCCGGTTCAACAACCCCGACGCCCTGCTGGTGTTGTCGCTGACCGTCGCCGGGTACTGCGTGACGCGGGCCCGGGAGCGCGGTTCGACGCGGTGGCGCGTACGGAGGGGTGGAACGTGTGGCTGGGGCTGGCCGTGGCGGTCGCAGGGCTGGGGGCGGCGCTGGTGATGTTGTTCGCGCGCCGGGCCCGGGCCCTGGTGGGGCTGGTCGCCGTGGCGGCGTGCCTGGCGGGACCGGAGGCGTACGCGCTGGACACCGCCGCGACCCCCACACCAGCGCGATCCCGACGGCGGGGCCCGCCACCGCCGTCGGCTTCGGCCGCCCGCCGGGCGGCGGCCCAAGAGGGCCGGGCGGCGCGTCCGCGCAGACCGGCGCCCCCGGGGGCCTTCGGCGGGACGGGCAGGACGGTCGGGCCCCGTGGGGCGGACAGGACGGCGGCCGGCCGCCGGGCGGACGCGGCGGGGCCGGGGGCCTGCTCGACGCGGGCACGCCACCGGCCGAGCTGACCGCTCTGCTCCGCCAGGACGGCTGCACGTGGACCGCGGCGACCGTCGGTTCGAACAACGCCGCCGCCTACCAGCTCGCCACCGGCCTGCCCGTCATGGCCGTGGGCGGCTTCAACGACACCGACCCCGCCCCACACTGGCCCGGTTCAAGCAGTACGTGGCCCAGAAGCGCGTCCACTACTCCATAGGCACCGGGATGGGCGGCTTCGGCGGCGCCGGATCCGGCGGCAGCGACGAGGCGGCCCGGATCGCCGCCTGGGTACGGGACGCCTTCACCGCCACGACGGTCGGCGGCGTCACCGTCTTCGACCTCACGAGCTGAGCGCCGCCTCCCGGACCTTGGCGATGGCGCCGGCGTCCATGAAGTCCTTGCAGTGGACGATCCTGCCGTCCCTGATCCGCAACATCAGCAGGCCGGGGACGGTGATCGGCCGGTCGCCCACCTTGACGTGCGCGTTCTGCTCGACGACGACGACCTCGGGATCGTCCGTACGGTGCAACGCGACCCGCTCCACCTCCTGCGGCACGGCGGGGGAGACGCCCCAGGCCGCCCGGTACCCCGCGCGCACCGCCTCCCGCCCCTCGTACGGCGGCAATCCGCCGAACGGGAACTCGTGCAGCCCGTCCTCCGCGTACAGGTCGGCCAGCTCGTCGGCCGACTTGTGCAGCATCGCGCCGTGGAAGGCGACGACGATCTCCTCGACGGTCATGTTCACAACCTCGCATCTCGCTCAACGGTCGTTGACTCAACGAGCGTAGAGCGAAAGTGGAGCAACGGTCAACACGGGTAGAGTCGGACCGTGAGCGAGCGAGTGCTGCCCCGCGCCGAACGGCGGCGCCGGACCGAGGGAAGGATCCTCGACGCGGCCAGGGCCCTGTTCGCGGAAGTCGGCTACGAGCGCGCCACCATCAGGGCGGTCGCGAAGGCCGCCGAGGTCGACCCCGCCCTGGTCATGCAGTACTTCGGCAACAAGCAGGAGCTTTTCCGGGCCGCCGTGCGCGCGACCCCCGACCCGGGCGCCGTCCCCGGCCCCGACGAGCTGGTCGAGCACCTGCTGGCCACGCTCGACGTGAAGATGGGCGAGCTGCCCCAGGGCTCGCTGGCGATGATGCGTTCGATGCTCACCCACCCCGAGGCGGCCACGGCGGCCCGCGAGGCGCTCGCCCGCCAGATCGACCGGCTCGCCGCGTCGATCCCCGGCGAGGACGCCCGCGTGCGCGCGGCCCTGATGACCACGATCCTGCTCGGCGTGACCGTCGGACACCAGCTCCTCGGCCTGCCCGAGCTGCGCGACGCCCCGTCGGCGGAGATCGCCCGGCTGCTGCGCCCGAGCCTGCGGACCCTCACCGGGCCGGAAGTCCCGTAACCGCCGGGCGGCGAGAGGCTCCAATTCGCCGGAACGGCATCCGGGAAGTAAAGTGTGCGGCACGTAATCCCCTGAGTACTCCCTGTGATTGGGAAGGTGGCCAGTGGGCGTCGAGGTCGTGGTCGACGGGTTGACCAAGTCGTTCGGTCGGCAGGTCGTCTGGCAGGACGTCTCGCTCACGCTGCCCGCGGGGGAGATCTCGGTGCTGCTCGGCCCCTCGGGCACCGGCAAGTCGGTCTTCCTCAAGACGCTGGTCGGCCTGCTGCGCCCCGACCGCGGCCACATCTGGATCGACGGCCACGACCTGGCGAGCTGCGGCGAGCGCAAGCTCTACGAGCTGCGCCGGCTGTTCGGCGTGCTGTTCCAGGACGGCGCCCTGTTCGGCTCGCTCAACCTCTACGACAACATCGCCTTCCCGCTGCGCGAGCACACCAGGAAGACCGAGGCGGAGATCCGCCGGACCGTGATGGCGAAGATCGACCTGGTGGGCCTGGCCGGCGCCGAGGGCAAGCTGCCCGGCGAGATCTCCGGCGGCATGCGCAAGCGCGCCGGCCTGGCCAGGGCGCTGGTGCTCGACCCGGAGATCATCCTGTTCGACGAGCCCGACTCCGGCCTCGACCCGGTCCGCACCGCCTTCCTCAACCAGACGATCGTCGACCTCAACGCCGACATCGAGGCCACGTTCCTGATCGTCACCCACGACATCAACACCGCCCGCACGGTCCCCGACAACATCGGGCTGCTGTTCCGCCGCGAGCTGGTCATGTTCGGGCCGCGCGAGATGCTGCTGTCCAGCGACGAGCCGGTGGTCCGGCAGTTCCTCAACGCCCGCAGGCACGGCCCGATCGGCATGTCGGAGGAGAAGGACGTCTCCGAGCTGGCGGCCGAGGCGCGGCTGGGCCACGATCCCGGCGGGCTGCCGCCGATCCCGCCACAGCTCATGCCGAGCGGCAACGCGATCCGCCGCTCGCAGCAGCCGCCCGGCCGGTGGCTGGCGGCCCACGGCGTGACCCCGCCGCAGGGCTCGTTCGTGGACGAACAGGGTCGCGACTGGCTGGAGGAGTACCCCCGGCTGCTCGACGCCCACGCGAACGGCGTCGCGTAGATCATGAACTCCGAAGAGCGCCCTCGCACGGCCCACGACGGTCACCGTCCGCTTCGAGGCGGGTGCGCATGGTGATCGCGGAGATCGGGCGGTTCGTCGCCATGTCGCTCGACACCGCCAGGGCCGCCGGGCGGCGGCCGTTCCAGGTGCGCGAGCTGGTCCGGCAGGCGTGGTTCATCGTCAGCGTGAGCGCCCTGCCCACCGCCCTGGTCGCCATCCCCTTCGGCGCGGTGCTCGCCATGCAGACCGGCAACCTCATCCGCCAGTTCGGCGCCCAGTCCTTCACCGGCGCCACCGCCGTGCTCGGCATCGTGCGCGAGGCGGGCCCGGTGGTGACCGCGTTGATGATCGCGGGCGCGGCCGGCAGCGCGATCTGCGCCGACCTCGGCGCCCGCCGGATCAGGGACGAGATCGACGCCATGGAGGTGCTCGCCGTCGACCCGCTCCACCGGCTCGTCGTGCCCAGGGTCGCCGCGTGCGCACTGGTCGCGCCGCTGCTCAACGGCCTGGTCACCACGGTCGGGCTGGTCGCCGGCTACCTGTTCAACGTGGTCGCCCAGGGCGGGTCGCCCGGCGCGTACCTCCAGTCGTTCAACGCCCTGGCCGAGCTCTCCGACCTGTGGGTGTCGGAGGGCAAGGCGCTGGTCTTCGGCGTCACGACGGGGCTGGTGGCGGCGTACAAGGGGTTGAGCGCGGCCGGCGGGCCCAAGGGGGTGGGGGAGGCGGTCAACCAGGCGGTGGTGTTCGCCGCCCTGGTGCTGTTCGCCGAGAACTTCCTGATCAGTGCGGTCTACAACGAGCTGGTGTTGTCATGAGGACGCTCAACCGGCAGGGCGAGTTCTACGCCAGGGCGATCAGGGCCGTCCCGGCCGCCGCGCGCCACCGCCGGGAGGTGCTCAGGCTGCTGGCCGAGGTCGGGCTCGGCAGCGGCGGCCTGGCGGTGATCGGCGGCACGATGACGATCGTCGCCTTCATGACCTTCTTCACCGGCACCGAGGTCGGCCTGCAGGGCTACACCGGGCTCGACCGCATCGGCGGCTCGGCCTTCACCGGCTTCCTGTCCAGCTACGTCAACACCCGCGAGATCGCGCCGCTGGTGTCCGCGATCGGCCTGTCGGCCACCGTGGGCTGCGGCTTCACCGCCCAGCTCGGCGCGATGCGGGTCGGCGACGAGATCGACGCGCTGGAGGTCATGGCGGTCCCGTCGGTGCCGTTCCTGGTCACCACGCGGCTGATCGCCGGGTTCGCCGCCGTCATGCCCCTGTACGTGCTCGGCCTGCTCGCCTCCTACGTCGCCACCCGGCTGATCGTGACCGTGCTCCACGACCAGTCCACGGGCACCTACGACCACTACTTCGAGCTGTTCCTGTCGCCGTACGACGTGTTGTGGTCCTTCGGCAAGGCGATGGTCTTCTCCGTCCTGGTGATCCTCGTCCACTGCTACTACGGCTTCCACGCCACCGGCGGCCCGGCCGGGGTCGGAGTGGCGGTCGGGCGGGCCGTACGCGCGGTGCTGGTGACGGTGAACGTCGCGAACCTGCTGCTCGGCCTGGCCATCTGGGGCACGACGACGACGGTGAGGCTGGCTGGATGAGATACGGCGTCGCGCTCCTGGCGATCATCGCCGCGTTCACGGCCCTGACGCTGGCCGTCTACCTCAAGGTGTTCTCCACCGCCCGACACGTCACGCTGCTGCTGCCGGCCGCCGGGCTCCAGCTCGACCGCCGGGCCGACGTCAAGGTCAACGGGGTCGTGGTCGGCGAGGTGGCCGACCTGGCGCCCGCCGAGCACGGCGCCCGCCTCACCCTGGCCCTCGACCACGACGTCGATCGCGGCTCGACCGCCGAGCTGCGGGCCAAGACCCTGTTCGGCGAGAAGTACGTCGCCCTGATCCCGCCCAGGTCCCCGCGCGGCCCGCTGCGCGACGGCGACGTCATCAGGTCCTCGGCCGCCGCCGTCGAGATCACCCGAATCCTCGACCGCCTGCTGGCCCAGCTGCGCGCCGTCCACCCCGAACGCCTGAGCAACGCCCTGAACGCCCTGGCCACCGCCCTCGACGGTCGCGGCGCCCGCCTCGGCACGACCCTGGACAGGACCGACGCCTACCTCCGGCGCCTCCAGCCCCACCTGCCGACCCTGAAGCGGGACATCGCCAAGCTCGCCGACGTCGCCGCCCTGTACGGCCAGGCCGCCCCCGACCTGCTGCGCACCCTCGCCAACAGCGCGGCGATCGGCCGCACCCTCACCGCCGCCCCGCTCGCCCCGGCCACGGCCGCCGTCACCCGGGCCGTCACCGCCGCCGACCTGCTGCTCACCTCGAACGAACCGGGCCTCGTCGGCCTTCCGCACGTCGTCCGCCCGGCCCTCGACGTCGCCGCCCACCACGCGCCCGTCATCCCGTGCGTCCTGCGCGGCCTCGACCGCCTCCGGCCGCTGCTCGACGACGCCTTCGGCCACGGCAGCACGAAGGCGGTGCTGGAGATCGTCCGGTCGGCGCATCCGTACGAACCGGGCAAGGACACCCCGCGTTACGCCGACCGCAGGGGACCGGCCTGCTACGGCCTGCCCGACCACGCGCCCGTGCCCTTCCCGGGGGTCCGCTTCGACGACGGCACGGCCGACCTGGCGAGGCTGATGCTGCGATGACCACGCTCGGCCCGGCGCTCAAGCTGGCCGTCTTCGCCCTCGTCACCACCCTGTGCGTGGCCACCCTCGCGATCACGATCTCGGGCGCCCGCTTCACCGCCGCGGTCGTCTACCACGCCCTGTTCACCGACGCCTCGGGGCTGCGCGAGGGCGACGAGGTCCGCATCGCCGGCGTGCCGGTCGGCCGGGTCGAGGACGTCACGCTGGCGGGCACGCGGGCCGAGGTCGCCTTCTCCGTACGGCGCACCACCGCCCTGCCCCGCGCGGTCGTGGCGGCGATCCGCTGGCGCAACCTCATCGGCGACCGCTACCTGACGCTCTCCACCGGCCCCGGCGGCCCCGGCCTGCTCCCGCCGGGCGCCCGCGTCGCCGCCACCCGCCCGGCGCTCGACGTCACGGCCCTGTTCAACGGCTTCCGGCCGCTGCTCAACGCCATCCGTCCCCAAGACGTGAACAAGCTGAGCTGGCAGATCGTCCAGGTGCTCCAGGGCGAGGGCGGCACGGTCGAGGCCCTGCTCGGCCACATCGCCTCCCTCACCGGCACGCTCGCCGACCGCGACGCCGTGATCGGCCGAGTGATCACCAACCTCGGCGCGGTCCTCGGCGAGATCGCCGGCCGCGAGCACGACTACGACCGGCTGCTGATCGACCTGCGCGCCCTGATCGGCGGCCTGGCCGGCGACCGTGAGGCCATCGGCGACTCGCTGGCCACGCTCGACCGCCTCACCGCCGTCACGGGCGGCCTGGTCCGCAGGGCCCGCCCCGACCTGCGCGCGAGCGTCCGGCACGCGGGCGGGCTGCTCAAGGCGCTCAACGCCAGGAGTGCCCTGGTCGAGGACACCGTCGCCCGCGCGCCCGGCCGCCTCGGCCAGCTCGTCCGGGCCTCCTCCTACGGGTCCTGGTTCAACTTCTACCTCTGCTCGCTCACGGTCAGGAGCGGTGGCGTACGCACCCCGAAGATCGTCAACGGGAGCCCGCGATGCCACTGACCCCCTTCAGGCGACGTGACCCCGTGCCGCTCGGCGTCGGCGGCATCGTCGTGGCCCTGGCGCTGGTCGTGGCGGCCCTGGCGGTCGGCGGCCTGCCGCGCGGCAGCACGTACTCGGCCGCCTTCGCCGACTCGGCGGGGCTGCGCGAGCACGACGACGTGATGATCGCCGGGGTCAAGGTCGGGGAGGTCGTCGGGGTCGACCTGGAAGGCGACCACGTACGCGTCGACCTGCGGGTGGCCGACGACGTCCGGCTCGGCTCGCAGACCAAGGCGGACATCCGGATCAAGACCCTGCTCGGCGCCCACTTCGTCATGCTCGTCCCCGAGGGCGACGGCCGGCTCCAGGGGCAGATCCCGCTGTCGCGCACGAGCGTCCCCTACGAGGTGGCCCCCGCCGTGGGTGATCTGGGGAGAGCCGCCGGCCGCGTCGACGAGCGGGCCCTGGCCGAGGCCATGACCGTGCTGTCGCAGACCATGGAAGGCTCCTCGGCGGAGATCCGGGCGTCCCTGAAGGGCCTCGGCAGGCTCTCGCGCACCGTCGCCGACCGCGACACCCGCCTGCACGAACTGGTCGGCCACGCCCGTACCGTCACCGGGCTGCTGGCCCGCAGGAACGCCGACCTGCACGGCCTGGTCACCGACGGCGACCTGCTGCTGCGCGAGGTCTCCGCCCGGCGGGCCGTCGTCCACGGGTTGCTGGTCAACACGGTGGTGCTGGCCGGGCAGATCGACGGCCTGGTCGCCGACAACAGGACCACGATGAGACCCGCTCTCGAACGGCTGCGCTCGTTCGTCGCCGTGCTGCGCCGCCAGGAGGAGAGCCTCGACCGGTCGCTCGCCCTGCTCGGGCCGTTCGCCCGGCAGCTCGCCGACGCGACCGGCAACGGGCGCTGGTTCGACACGATCATCCAGAACCTGGTCCCGCTGCCCGCCTCGATCCGGCCGCCCGACCCCCTGCCGGAAGGACTCCTCCGATGAGAGGCCCGCTCGTCCTGGCGCTGCTGCTCCTGACCGCTACCGGGTGCGGCTTCGAAGGGGTGGCCTCACTGCCGCTGCCCGGCGGCGCCGACCTGGGCGAACGGCCGTACCCGGTGATCATCCGGTTCGCCGACGCGCTCGACCTCGTGCCGCGCTCGCCGTGCAAGGTCGACGACGTCACCGTGGGCGAGGTCACCCGGGTCGAGCTGGGTGCCGACTGGCGGGCCGACGTGGTCTGCGCGGTACGCGGCGACGTCGCCCTGCCCGACCTCACGACCGCGGCGATCTCGCAGACGAGCCTGCTGGGGGAGAAGTTCGTCAAGCTGCTGCCCGCCGGGCGCGGGCGGCTGAGCGGCCCGATCCCGGTGGCCCGCACCAGCACGACCGCCGAGGTCGAGGAGGTGCTGTCGGCCGCCTCGCTGCTGGTCGAGGGCGGCGGGCTCGACCAGGTCGCCACCGTCAACCGCGAGCTGGGCGACGTGCTGGACGGCCGCTCGGCCCGCGTGAAGGACCTGCTGCGCAGGCTCGGCGCGTTCGCCGCCGGGCTCGACGGCTCGAAGAGGCAGATCGTCCGGCTGATCGACGCCCTCGACGGCCTCACCCGCACGCTGGCCGCCCAGCGCGCCACGATCAGGGCCACCGCCACCGACATCGGCCCGGCCGTCACCCTGCTCAAGGACCAGCGCGCCGGCCTGACCGCCATGCTCGCCGCCCTCGACCGGCTCGGCCGCACCACCACCCGCGTCGTCGAGCGCTCCCAGGCCGACACCCTCGCCGACCTCCGCCACCTGCGCGAACTCCTGCGCAACCTCGACCGGGCGCGCGACAGCGTCGCGTCGGGGCTGGCGACGGCGATCACGTTCCCGTTCCCAGGGTCGGCCTCGTCCATGCTGCGCGGCGACTACGCCAACACCGACCTCACCGTCGACGCCTCGCCGGGCACGGCGCTGCGCAATCTGCTCGGAGGCGCACGATGACCGTCCGGCTGCTGGCGTTCGCGCTGATCGGGGTGGTGGCGGTGGCGTACACGCTGGTCAGGTACGCCCGGGTGGGCGCCGACCTGGTCGATCCCGCCTACCGGGTCACGGTCGAGCTGGCCGACGCGAGCGGGCTGTTCGACGGCTCGGAGGTGACCTACCGCGGGGTGCCGATCGGCCGGGTGGAGTCGCTGGCCGTGGCGGGCGACGGCGCGCGGGCCGTGGTCAGGCTCGGGGCCGGCACGCCCGTCCCGTCCCGCGGCCTGCTGGCCGTGGTGGCCAACCGGTCGGGCGTGGGGGAGCAGTACCTGGACCTGCGGCCCACCGGGGGCGCCGGGCCGTACCTGCGGGCGGGGGACGTGATCGGGCGCGAGCACACGCGCCTGCCGGTCAGCACCGCCCAGTTGCTCGGCGACACCGACCGGCTGCTGTCCTCGGTCGATCCGCGCGACCTGGAGACGGTCGTGACCGAGCTGGACAAGGGCCTCGGCGGCACCGGGCCGTACCTGCGGCGGCTGGCCGACGCGGGCGAGACGCTGCTCGGACAGGCCGAGAGCGTGCTTCCCGAGACGGTGGCGGTCCTTCACGACGGGGAGACCGTGCTCGACGCTCAGCGGGCCTCTGGGAGCCATCTGAAGGCATTCGCCGGGGATCTGGCCGGCTTGACCGATTCGCTCCGGGACGGGCGCGGCGACCTCGCCCACGTCATCGACCGCACCCCGCGCGCCGCCCGGTCACTCGAACGCCTGACCGACGGCGTCGCCCCTCACCTGCGCCCGCTGCTGACCCACCTCGTGGTCGGCGGCAGCACTGTCTCCGCCCGGGTCACCGCCCTGCGGCAGCTCCTGATCGGCTACCCGGCCGCCGTGGCGGGCGCGTTCTCCGTGGTCGACCGGGACGGCCTGCACTTCGGCCTCGACCTCGACCTCAACGTGCCCAGGCCCTGCACCCGCGGCTACGAGGGCGTACGCCGGCGCCGCCCGCAGGACGTCAGCCCGCGGCCGCCCGACCCGGAGGCGTACTGCCGGGAGCCGCGCGGCAGCGCGACCGGGGTGCGCGGCGCCCGCAACGCCCCCGCTCCCCAACCGCCTCCGTCGATTCCGGGGCTTCCGGCGTGGCTGGCGGGTTATGATCCGGCGACCGGCCGGAAGGGGTGAGCACAGGTGGGAGGACTTCCCGCGCGCCCGGCCCGCATCCTCGTGGCCGCCCTCAGCGTGACGCTGGCGGCGCTCGTCGCCGGCGGCGTGTGGATCTCCTTCCAGGCGCGTGACGCGCAGGCCCTGGCCGACGAGAGGCAGGCCGCGCTGCTGGCGGCGGGCACCCACGCCAAGAACCTGGTCTCGCTCGACTACAAGACCGTCGACGCCGACGTGGAACGCATCCTCGCCACCTGCACGGCCGGCGCCAAGACCGGCTACCAGGCCATCGCGGGCAAGCTCAAGAGCACCACGGTCGCCAACAAGGTCGTCCAGCACGGCGTGCTGCGCGCGACCGGCCTGGTGTCGATGTCCGGCGGCACGGCCAAGGTGCTGGTGGTGGCCGATGCCGAGATCCGCTGGGACGGCTCCAAGAGCCCGCCCCAGGAGCGCTTCTACCGCTGGACGATGGACGTGACCAAGGTCGACGGCGTCTGGCTGGTGTCGAAGGTGGTGCAGGTGGTGTGAGAACCGTCACGGTGGTCCTGCTCGGCGTCCTGGTGATCGTCGCGGGCGTGCTGGTGCCCAGGATGTGGTTCGACCTGAGCGACCTGCGGGGGGCCGACGGGGCGGCGGCCGAGGCCATGGCGACGGCCCGGCAGGTCGCCCCCGACATGTTCTCCTACGACTACCGCTCGGTGGAGGCCGATCTGGCCAGGGCGGGGGCGTACACGACAGGTGAGCTGACCAGGCATTACAAGGAGCTCACCACGTCGCTGGTGTCCAAGGCCAAGGCGGAGAAGACCGTCCGCACCGCGGCCGTGGTGGACGCCGGCGTCGAGCGCGCCACGCCCGACAGGGTCGAGGTCCTGTTGTTCGTGAACATGGTTACGGTAAAAGTAATGCCGAACCAGGACAGGCCCCAGCAACAGGTCACCCAGAACCGCGCCCGGTTCGTCATGGTCCGGCAAGACGGGCGCTGGCTGGTCGAGGGGCTGTCCACGCTGCTGGGGACGGCCTGAGCCGCCGGGCGCGCCGCTACCTTCAATTGTTACCAAAAATCAGGTTTGGTGAAGCCCTTGATAGGGGTACTCCAGTCACAGCTACACCGGCGGTCGGCATGGGTTCGACCCCTGGGGTGACGGAGCGTTAACCGCCCACGATCGCGGGTATCGTCTTGGGCCTGGCGGTAGGCGCCCGATCACACTGGGGAGAAAACTCCAGCGTCCGGGCCTCTAGGCGGCTAAAAGTCGGGCTCGCGGGCTTGACGTTTGCGGCTGAACGGGCGATGCTGCGACCAACGTGGAGCATGCAGCGAGAGCGAAGTGGACAGGCGTGTGCCGTTCGGCTACACTGCCCCTTTGCGCTGCCCTTTGACGACCCGTGATGCTTGCTCACGTTGCGAGGTTGTCTGGCGTGCGTGTAGTCAGTCCGCCGCGAGCCCTCGGAAGGACATCTGTTGGCAGCCTCGCGCAACGCCTCCGCCGTACCCGCTGGTCCCCGTCGCGTCTCTTTCGCGCGTATCCAGGAGCCCCTCGAAGTTCCTGACCTTCTCGCCCTCCAGACCGAGT
>NZ_JBEYTJ010000052.1:0-63802 GCF_040642995.1 Nonomuraea sp. NPDC047529
AGCCGTTCAAGTCTCTGTCAAATTGACCGGACTTGCTCGACCTGCGGTAATTAAGTCGCGCCCCGCTTCCGGGACAACCCCTCTAACTTACCAGCTCATTCAGACCGCTCTGAACCGTCTTGAATGAACCAGAGGAAGTGGGATTTGCCGGGCTTCTCTTGAGGCTCTTGCGAGCCCCTCGGCCGCCCTGCGCGAAGCAACTCTAGCAGTCTCCCGCGCCTACTTCGCGCCACACAGGTAATCGTAGGGTCCTTCCCTGGCCACAAGATCGTCAAACCTAGGTCATCCCGGGGCATGTCCGCCCGTACGACACCCGGAGTCAAGCCGTCAGCAAGTCATCCGCAATCGCCCCTCGGTACGAAGGTATCCACGAGCAGACTGCGCTCTCGGAGGTGCCCGCCATGACCCGCTCGGAGTTCGACGACATCCGTGCCTTCCTCGCCGACCCGGCGACTCATGCGGGAGACCTCCTGCGGATCGCCCGAACCCTGATCGAAGACCTCGAACACGCACGTGTGCGCGAGGCCGTCCTGCGTACCCACCACCTGCGGCTGCTCACGGCGGCGCAGGCGACGGTGGCGGCCGACATGGTCGGCGCGCCCGACCCGCTCGCCTTCCTCACCCGCGAGCTGGCCGAACGCGACCAGCTGCCCGCGGACGAGGAGGACGTTCAGCGCATCCTGGCCGACGCGCGTACGGCCGAGGCGCTGCTCGCCTGCCTGCAGGAGGAGCAGCAGCCGCAACAGCCGCCGGTCGTGCGGGTGCGCGGGATGCGACTGCGGCGGTGTGTCGGGGCGCACCGGACGCTCCCCCGCTGAGCCGGCGGTCCCCCACAACCGATCATTCTGGGCTGTTCCACCCGGTACGGCAGGCTTCGACCGGATGAGGACTGTGGCCATACCCGGCCTTGGCTACCCGGCTGTAACACTGCACTTATGTGGCAACGGGGGCTGAACTGGTCGGCAATCATCCTGGTCGGGATATTTGGTCTGATGTGGATCGGTGTTGTGATCTATGCAGATCAGACGTCTTCGGTGTGGGTGCGTGCCGCTCAGGTGCTGTTCGGGATCCTGTTGTCCGGGTGGGCCGTGCTCAAGGCGATCGTCATGGTCAGGGATCAGGAGGGCTGAAACCGGTACCCCATGCCGGGTTCGGTCAGCAGGTGCACCGGGTGGGCGGGGTCGCGTTCGAGCTTGCGGCGCAGTTGGGCCATGTACTGACGCAGGTAGTGCGTCTCCTTCAGGTAGTTGGCGCCCCACACCTCGGTCAGCAGCTGCCGCTGGCTGATCAGTTTGCCGGGATTGCGGAGCAGGATCTCCAGGAAGTGCCACTCCGTCGGAGTCAGCCGTACGCCGCCTGAGATCGTCTTGTCGGCGAGGTCGATCACGTGGTCGCCGAGCCGCACCGTCGCGGGTTCCTCTTCGTGCTGGTTCGTGCGGCGGGTCACCGCGCGGATGCGGGCCAGCAGCTCGTCGATGCCGAACGGCTTGGTGACGTAGTCGTCGGCGCCGGCGTCGAGTGCGTCCACCTTGTCCGTGCTGTCGGTACGTCCCGACAACACGATGATCGGGACCTTGGTCCAGCCCCGCAGCCCCTCGATGACCTCGACCCCGTCGAGGTCGGGCAGTCCGAGGTCGAGGACGACCAGGTCGGGATGCCAGTCGGCGGCCTGGCGCAGCGCCGACGCGCCGTCGGGGGCGACCGCGACCTCATAGTGCCTGGCCGCCAGGTTGATGCGCAGGGCACGCAGGATCTGGGGCTCATCATCGACGACGAGCACACGGGTCACGGGGCCCTCCTCAGTGAGACGGTCATGGTGAGCCCTCCTCCGGGGGTGTCCTCAAGGAGGAGCGTGCCGCCCATCGCCTCGGTGAGGCCGCGCGAGAGTGCGAGACCGAGGCCCACGCCGGTGTGGTTGTCGCGGTCGCCGAGTCGTTGGAAGGGCAGGAACACCCTTTCATGTGCTTCTGGAGGGATTCCTGGCCCCCTGTCGATGATGCGCATCTCGACGTGTTCGCCGTGCCAGCTCGCGGTGACGAGCACGGGCTCGCCTTCGGGGCTGTAGCGGACGGCGTTGGCCATCAGGTTGACCAGGACGCGTTCGAGCAGGGCCGGGTCGGCCTGGAACTCCGGCAGGTCGACCGGAAGGTCCCCTTTGACGCGGTCGCGCAGCGGGCCGAGGTCGTCGATGGCGCGAGGCAGCACGTCCTCGACGGCGACGGGTCGCAGGGTGACGCCCAGGACGCCGGCCTGGAGGCGGCTCATGTCGAGCAGGTTCGAGACGAGCCGGTTCAGTTTGATCAGGGACTCGTGGGCGGTGGCCAGCAGTTCGGCGCGGTCTTCGTCGGACCAGGCGATGTCGGTGTTGCGCAGGCTCTCCACGGAGGCCATGGCGGAGGCGAGCGGGGTGCGCAGGTCGTGGCCGACGGCGGCGAGCAGCGCGGTGCGCATGCGGTCGGCCTCGGCCAGCGGTTCGGCGCGCTCGGCCGCCTCGCGCAGCCGTTCCTGGCGCAGGGCGACGGCGGCCTCGGCGGCGAACGCCTCCAGGACGCGGCGGTCGCTGGCGTCGAGCAACCGGCCGCGGGTCGCGAGCACCAGCCGGTCGTCGATGGTGACGACGCCGCGCCCGCCGTCCGCAGCAGTGGCGGGCGGAGCGGTGATCGGGGGGCCGCCGGACGTGGCGACGATGCGCCAGTCCCCCGGCGGGTCGTCCCGTTCGAGCAGGGTGACCGCGGTCAGTCCGAACGTCTCGCGCAACCGTCCGAGCAACGAAGCGAGCGCCGACTCCCCGCGCAGGACGTGTCCGGCCAGCGTGGAGAGCACCTCGGCGTCCGCTCTCGAACGGACCGCCTCCCTGCGGCGCCGGGCGGCCACGTCCACGACGGTGCTGACCATGGCGGCGACCAGGACGAAGATGGCCAAGGAGAGCACGTTCTCCGGCTCGGAGATGGTCAGGGTGTGCACCGGCGGCGTGAAGAACCAGTTGAGCAGGCCGAACGCGAGCACCGCCGCCGTGAGCGCCGGCCACATCCCGCCCACCAGCGCGACGCCGACGACCAGCAGCAGGAAGAGCAGGATCTCGCTGGGCAGGCTCAGGTCCAGCGGCGCGATCACGCCGGTGAGCGACGGCATCGCGACCAGGGTCAGCGCCCAGCCGGACAACCTTCGCGTACGCGTCAACGCGCCCCTGGACGGCGGCCGGCCGGAGCCCTTCCTGACGGCTTCGTGCGGGACCATGTGCACGTCGATCGAGCCGGACAGCGTGGTCGTCGTCATGCCCACGCCTCGGGTGAACAGCTGCGCGAGCCGTCCCCGCCGGGAGGCGCCGAGGACGAGCTGCGAGGCGTTCACGCCGTCGGCGAACTCGATCAGCGCACGCGGGATGTCGTCGCCGACCACCTGGTGGTAGGTGCCGCCGAGGTCCTCGACGAGTTTGCGCTGGCGTACCAGGTTGGCGGGATCGCTCGCGGCGGACAGGGCGTCGGCCCGGGTGACGTGCACGGCGAGGAGGTCGGCGCCCTTGGTCCTGGCCGTGATGCGGGCGGCGCGGCGGACGAGGGTGTCGCCCTCGGGGCCGCCGGTGAGGGCGACGACCACGCGTTCGCGGGCCTCCCAGGTACCCGCGATGTCGTGGTCGGCCCGGTAGGCGGTGAGTTGCCGGTCTACCCGGTCCGCCACCCAGAGCAGGGCGAGCTCCCGCAGGGCGGACAGGTTGCCGACGCGGAAGTAGTTGGCGAGGGCGGCGTCGACGCGTTCGGGCGGGTAGACGTTGCCGTGCGCGAGCCGTCGGCGCAGGGCCTCGGGTGACATGTCGACGAGTTCGAGCCGTTCGGCCCGCCGTACGAGGTCGTCGGGGACGGTCTCGTGCTGCGGCAGGCCGGTGATCTGCTCGACCACGTCGCGCAGGGACTCCAGGTGCTGGATGTTGAGCGTGGAGACGACGTCGATGCCGGCGTCCAGGATGTCCTGGACGTCCTGCCAGCGTTTGGCGTGTCGGGAGCCGGGCGCGTTGGTGTGGGCCAGCTCGTCGACCAGCACGACCTTGGGGCGGCGGGCGATGACCGCGTCGGCGTCGAGCTCGGTGAACGTGGCGCCGCGATGGGGAAGGGTGCGTCCCGGCACGATCTCCAGGCCGTCGAGCAGGCGGGCGACCTGGTCGCGGCCGTGGGTCTCGACATGGCCCACGACCACGTCACGGCCGCGCTCCTTGGCCCGTCGCGCCTCGCCGAGCATGGCGTACGTCTTGCCGACGCCGGGCGCCGCGCCCAGGTAGACCCGCAGTCGCCCGCGCGACGTGCTTCCCATTCCTCCAGGTTACGGCTGGTATGGCGGAGCGACTCCCCAACCCCAGTGCGGAACCGGGGCCTCCGGTGGCGGGGTCGCGCCGGGCTGGGAGTTGTGCACGGCCAGCCGGGTGCCCCACTCGATGTAGCCGGCGAACGCTGCCCTGAACTCGGGGTCGTCGGGCAGGCCGACCTCGTCGGCGGCGTCCATGAGGAGGTTCACCCAGCGGCGGCGCTGCGGCTCGGTGATCGCCCGGCCCAGGTGGTGGGCGAGCATGTGGGAGTATCCGCCGCGTTCGTGGGTGTACCGGTCGGGGCCGCCGAAGACCTCGCTGAGCCACATGGCAACGTATTTGGGATGGTCGGGGTCCATGTGGGCGAACAGCGGACCGATGAGGTCGTCCTTCAGGACGGTCCGGTAGAACGTCACGGTCAGTCGTTCGAACGCCTCGGTTCCGCCCGCCCACTCGTAGATGGTCGGAACGCCTTTTTCCGTCATGTAATCATGTAATCAGGACAGAGGTCGTACGACAAGCCTGGGCACGATCTAGGGTCGAAAACGACGAAGTCCCTGGTCGCCGTGTGGCGACCAGGGACTTCGGATTGGTAGCGGGGACAGGATTTGAACCTGCGACCTCTGGGTTATGAGCCCAGCGAGCTACCGAACTGCTCCACCCCGCGTCGGTGTGTTGTTTCAACTATACCGCCCTTTCGGAGTCCCTCGACCCGGTCGGCCTTGTCCGGGCGCGTCGGCGGCGTGATCATGGGCCTCATGCTGCTGAAACCTCTCCCGGCACGCCGCTCTCTTCCGCGTCGCAGGAGTCTCCTCGTGGCGGTGCCCGTGGCGGTGGCTCTGCTCGTCATGGTGCCGATGTGGGGCAACGACCTCCGCTTGGCGGACATGGAGAATCGGGTTCTCGCCCATCCGCTACCGCCTGGCACCTCCTTCAACGCCTCCGGGGCGCAGGGGTCGGTGGGGGTGCAGGAGGGCAACGGTGACCACTGTGACTTCCTCGTCAGGTTCTCGTTGCTCACCAGCCTGCCCGAGGCCGAGCTCACGAGCTACTACGACAAGGCGGGTGGCCGGGTGTACTTCAGCGACGGCGATCCCGCGGCCGCCGTGGTCGAGTTCCTGGAGACGGACGACGCCGTATGGGATCTGCGGTGCCGGTGAAAAGCAACGAGGCCCTGGCCGTCGGCCAGGACCTCGAATCTTGGTAGCGGGGGCAGGATTTGAACCTGCGACCTCTGGGTTATGAGCCCAGCGAGCTACCGAACTGCTCCACCCCGCGTCGTTGTCTTGCTTCTCAAGCCTATCGGCGACGCGGGGCGGGCGCAAACCGAATGGGCTAGGTCGTGCCTCCGGCCTGTGTGCCCGACGGTGTAGGCGTCGGCGTGGACGTTGCCGGCGGTGAGGCCGATGGTGAGGCCGACGGCGACGCCGAGGGAGAGGGCGACGGGGTCGCCGCCGGCTGGACGTTGGCGCTCTCGATCTGCTTCAGCGCCTCCTCCAGCCGCTTCTGCGCCTTGCCGTACTCGTCCCAGTTCGGGGGGTTGGCCTGGAGGGCCTTCTGGGCGTCCTCGTAGGCCTTCTGGGCGTTGGAGATGGCGGTGTTCATCGCCGACGTGTTCGTCTGGTTGGGCGTGTTCTGCTGCGGCTGGGTGTTCTGCTGTTGCTGCTCGCCGCCGAACACCTGCTCCAGCGCCTGGTCGAGAGTGTCACCCGAGCCGACCTTGTTGCCGAACGCCACCAGCACCCGCCGCAGGATCGGGTACGGCTCCTGGCCGGTGCCCGCCTTGGTCTGCACGTAGACGGGCTCGATGTAGATCAGCCCGTTCGCGTACGGCAGGGTCAGCAGGTTGCCGTACCTGACGTTGGCCTGGCCGAGGCCGAGGGGGCCCAGCTCGCCCGAGAACTTGTTCTGGAAGTTGTTCTGGGCCTGACCGGGGCCGGGGACCGTGGTGTTGGACGGCATGCGCAGGATGCGCAGCTTGCCGTAGTCCTTGCCGACCGTGGAGCCCGCCGCCATGAACGCCGCCAGGTTGGGGCCTTCTCTGGGGACGAAGGTCGTGGTCAGCGAGAACGACGGCTCGGACTCGTCGGGCATCGTGGCCGTCAGGTAGTACGGCGGCTGCTTGACCGACTGGTTGCCCTGCGACGGGTCGCTGGGGATGTTCCAGAAGTCCTGGGCGCTGTAGAAGGCGGCCGCGTTGGTGACGTGGTAGCGCGACAGCATGTAGCGCTGGACCTTGAACAGGTCTTCCGGGTAGCGGACGTGCGCCTGGAGTTCGGGGCTCATCTGCGAGGCGGGCTTGATCGTGCCGGGGAAGGCGTTGGACCACGTCTTCAGCACCGGGTCGTTGCCGTCCCAGGCGTAGAGCGTGACCGTGCCGTCGTAGGCGTCGACCGTGGCCTTGACCGAGTTGCGGATGTAGTTGATCTCGTCCTGCGGCTGCTGGGCGACCACGCGACGGTCGGTGGCCAGGTCGCGGGTCATGTCGCCGAGGCTCTCGCTCTGCGAGTACGGGTACGCGTTGGACGTGGTGTACCCGTCGATGATCCAGGTGATCCGGCCGTCGACGATCGCCGGGTAGGCGTTCCCGTCGAGGGTCAGGAACGGCGCGACCTTCTCCACCCGCTCCCGCGGGTTGCGCACGTAGAGGATCTTGGAGTTCTCGTTGATGTCACCCGACAGCAGGATGTTCATCTCGCCGTACTTGGCGGCGTAGACCAGCCGGCTGAGCGCCGAGCCGATCGGCACGCCGCCCTTGCCGGTGTAGGTCGTGTTCTGCTGGCCCGTCTGGCCGCCGGAGACCGGGTAGTCGAGCTCCTGTGGCTTGCTGGGGTTGCCGCCGGCGATGACGTACTCGGTGGAGCCGGGGTTCTCACCGAAGTAGACGCGCGACTCCTTGAGCCCGGTCGCGGCGGCGAGGTCGCCGGTGACCGGCATGTCCTTGCTGTCGTAGGCGGGCAGGCCGCCCGCGTCGACCTGGTTGCCCGGCGCGGAGACGAAGCCGTAGCCGTGGGTGTAGACCAGCGCGCGGTTGATCCAGTTGTTCTGGGGCGCGGGCGGGCCGAGCAGCTCGCGGACGCCGACCACGTGGTCGACCAGCTTGCCGTCCTTGCCCGGGTAGCGGTCGACGTCGAGCTGGTCGGGGAAGCCGTAGAAGCCGCGGATGCGCTGGGTCTGCTCGAACGTGGACGACACCAGCGCCGGGTCGAGCAGGCGTACGCCGGTCACCGACTCGTCGCCGCCGGCGCTGACCTTGGTCGGGTCGGCCTGGGCGTTGTAGTCGATCACTTCGGCGTTCTGCACGTCGTAGGCTGATCGGGTGGCTTGGATGTTCCGGTCGATGTAGAGGGCTTCCTTGCCCTGCTGGTTGGGCTTGACCTGGAACTGCTCGACCAGCGCCGGGTAGACGCCGCCGATCAGGATCGCCGAGAGCACGAGCAGGCCGAACGAGACGCCGGGCAGCATGCCGCCGGGGCGCACGACACCGGCGAAGAACAGCACGGCACAGATCAGCGCGATGATCGCGAGGATGTTCTTGGCCGGGAGCACCGCGTTGACGTCGGTGTAGGACGCGCCGTGCACGTAGCCCCGGTCGGAGAAGACCAGACCGAACCGGTCGATGTAGTAGGCGACGGCCTTGAGCAGGACGAACACGCCGAGCAGCACGGAAAGGTGGATCCGCGCGGCCTTGGAGGCGTGCACGCCCGGCGACTGCAGCCGGAAGCCGCCGTAGAGGTAGTGGGTGATCGTGGCCAGGACGATCGAGATGATCACGGCGGTGAACAGGAAGTTCAGCACCATCCTGATGAACGGGTAATCGAACATGAAGAAGGAGATGTCCATGCCGAACATCTCGTCCTTCTTGTCGAACGTGGCCCCGTTCACGAACTGCAGCCACGTCTTCCACTGCCCCGCGAACGAGGAGCCGGAGAAGAGCGCGAGCAGGCCCATGCCGACGATGAAGATCAGCTTGCGGTGGGGGTCGAGCGCCATGCGATAGCGGTCGGCTCCGCTGCCGCCGCCGAACACGGCGGGGCCGAACATCGGCCGGGTGCGGAAGGCCAGCAGCATGTTGCCGCCCACGATGCCGACCATGAGCACCGCTCCGACGAGGAACAGCACGATCTCGGTCAGCAGCACCCCGGAGAAGACCGACGTGTAGTTGGTCGCGTCAAACCACAGGTAGTCGGTATAAATCCCAGAAAAAAGGAAAAACAGGGCCACGATCGCGACCAGCGCGATGGCCACAGGCAGAAGCAGCCGCGGCCGGCGTGGCAAGCGCATCGCCCTGCCGGCCCCTGGGGTCCGGAAGCTCAAGGCCAACCCCTCGTCGTGATGAAGAAACGGTCCGTGTCTGGCAACTTACACCGCAGTGCCAGCCGTACGGCTAACGCACGGCGCTCGCCGGAAGTTTCATCCGGCCTCACAAGCGGGCACATTGCCCTTTCCGGTGCGCAGCGCGTCGAGCGCGAGCACCGCGTCGTGCAACGTGTCGGCCTTGACCAGGCGCAAGCCGTCGGGGACGGCCTTCATGGCCTCGGCGCAGTTGTCGGCGGGGGTGAGGAAGACGGTCGCGCCCGAGTCGCGGGCCCCCACCATCTTCTGGGCGATGCCGCCGATGGGCCCCACCTGGCCCTCGGTGTCGATGGTGCCGGTGCCGGCGATGCGCTTGCCCCCGGTGATCTCGCCCGGGGTCAGCTTGTCGAGTATGCCGAGCGAGAACATCAGCCCGGCGCTCGGCCCGCCGACGTCGCCCACGTTGATCTCGACGTCGAAGGGGAACTTGAACTTCTCCTGCATGAGCACGCCGACGAGGGGCTTGCCGTCCTTGCTGGCGATCGGCTGGAGGGAGACGTCGAGCTTCTGGCTGCCCCTGGTCACGTTGAAGGTCACGGTCTCGCCCGGCTTGTGGGCCTTGACGGTGTCCCCGACGAGCTGGGAGTCGGTGGCCGGCTTGCCGTCGACCGAGTTGATCTGGTCGCCCTTCTGCAGCTTGCCGTCGGCGGGCTTGCCCTTCTCGGTGGACAGGACCGTGACGACCCGCTCGTAGGGGATCTTGAGCTCGTTGAGCGCGGCGGCCTTGGCCGAGTCTTGGGAGTTGGTCATCTCGACCGCGTTCTCCTCGTCGACCTTCTTCGCGTCGCGGCCGGGCGGGAAGATGGTCTCCTGCGGGACCACCGCGACGGTCGGGTCGATCCAGCCGCGCAACGCGGTCAGCAGGTCGATCTGGGCGGCCGGGCCACCCTGGTAGGCCACCGTGACCAGGCTCAGCGCGCCGCTGGTCGGATAGGTCTGCCGACCGCTGATCGAGATCACCGGCTTCTTGTCGATCTCGCCGATGGTGTTCTCTGTGGGGCCGGGGCTCAGCACGACGTACGGCACCGGCCGGAACGCGCCCACGACGCCCAGCGCGAGCACGAAGAAGCCCGCGAGCAGCAGGGTGAGGACGCGTCGTGACATGGTGATGAGCTTATTCGCAGGCGCCGACCCACTCGGTCTCGCCATCGGCGAACACCTGATGTTTCCAGATGGGGACCTCTGACTTGAGGTCGTCGATGAGCCTGCGCGAGGCCTTGAACGCCTCGTCGCGGTGTGGCGAGGCCACGGCGACGATCACCGCCGTGTCGCCGAGCCCCAGGTCGCCGACCCGGTGGACGGCGGCGATCGCGGTGACGGGGAAGTCGGCCGCGACCTTCTCGGCGACCCGGCGCAGCTCGTCGGGCGCCGAGGGGTGGGCCGAGTAGGAGAGCCGGGTCACGGGCTTGCCATGGTCCTGTTCGCGCACCGTGCCGATGAAGATCGCGGTGCCGCCCGCCGCGTGGTCTTCCACCGCGGCCAGCACCTCGTCCACGGACAACGGGGTGTCACGAATGCCGAGCAACCGGATGACGTCCACGGAAAGAGCCTAACCTCACGCTCCTACTGGCGACGCTTTTTGCGCACCTGTCGGACGATCGCCGCGGTGCCGATGACGGCGACCGTGGCGCCGGCCGCGGTGAGCGTGGCCTCCTTGACCGGCAGCCGCCTGCCGACCACGGTGGTCCTGTTCTCGCGGAGTTCGAGGAGCTGCCGGAAGGCCGCGTCGTTGGTCCACGTGGGTTTCCAGCCCGCCTCGCGCAGCACCGAGCAGTCGACGACCCACGGATAGACGACGTAGTGCAGGTCGGTGGCGGGGGCCGGGGTGATGCCGAGCCGGTGCAGGCGCTGCGCGGTGCCGAACGTGAGCCCCGCCGGCAGCTCGAACCGCCGGATTCCGGACAGCTCCTCGACCTGCTCCTGCTCCAGCCAGCCGTCGGAGCCCACGGCCACCACACCGGTGACGACCCCCTTGGCGGCCAGTTCCAGCGCCGAGATCAGGTCGTCGATGTGGCAGAACTGCCAATGCGGGTTGCAGCCCTTGACCGTGAGCAGCCTCGGCGACTCGAAGTGCCGGGTGATGACCGTGTCGACACCCGGGCCGACGACCGCCGCCGGGCGCAGCACCGTGACGTCCAGGCCCGGGTGGCTGCGCAGCGACCTGCGGACCAGCGACTCGATCTCCAGGTAGTCGCCCACGACGCCGGTGTCGGGCTCGGCGGCCACCGGGGAGTCCTCCGGCAGGGGGACCTCGTTGTCGGGCGCGGCGCCGTAGACCATGGCACTGGTGACCAGGATCACCCGCCGCACGCGGGCGGCGGCGCAGGCGGTGAGCACCGTTTGCGCCGCTCTGAGGTTGTACGCGCGCCGCGCCCCGGGCTCGGAGTCGACGGCGTAGTCACCGGCCAGATGGACCAGGACGTCGATGTCGGAGATCCGGTTCGCCAAGAGCGGATCCCGTACGTCGATCACTCTCCACGTGGCTTCCTGAACGTCGCCGCGCTCCTCGTCGATGGCCACCACTCTGCGGAAATCCGCGGAGGATACGAGCCTCACGAGCAACTCGCGGCCGATGCCGGAGGCCGCGCCGGTGACGGCGACGACGGGTTGGCGCGGGCGTTTCGAGGTAGGCACCAGGTCCTCACTTTGCACTGATCCGCCGTAGGACGACTAACGTGGCGGATGTGGACTCCTCCATCCTGCACGAGGTAGAGCGGTGACTGACCTGCCAGGTCGCGAAAACGACCCTAACGAGAACCCGTTCGCCATGTTCGGCAACCCTGAGCAAATGGCTCAGGCGATGCGCCAGTTCGCCGACATGTTGTCGGCGCCTCAGGGTTCAGGCCCTGTCAACTGGGACATGGCCAAGAACATCGCACGACACGCCGTGGTCGCCCAAGGCGATCCGAGCGTCATGGAAGGCGAGCGCCGCCAGATCGTGGAGGCGCTGAGCCTGGCCGACCTGTGGCTGAACGAGGCGACGACACTGCCGAGCGGCGTGTCCAACCCGCAGGCCTGGAGCCGGTCCGAGTGGATCGAGAACACGGTCCCGGTCTGGCGGAAGCTTTGCGAGCCCGTTGCCGAACGCATGGTCGAGACCATGGGCGGCGCTCTCGGCGGCTCCGGGCTGCCGCCCGAGGCCCAGCAGATGGCCGGGCCGCTGATGGGCATGCTCAAGCAGATGGGCGGCATGATGGTCGGTCAGCAGATCGGCCAGGCGCTCGGCTCGCTGGCGCGCGAGGTCATCGGCACGACCGACATCGGCCTGCCGCTGTCCGGCACGGCGGCGCTGCTGCCCGGCGGCATCGCCTCCTTCAGCGAGGGCCTTGAGATCCCCGCCGACGAGATCAGGCTCTATCTGGCGTTGCGCGAGGCCGCGCATCACCGGCTGTTCCAGCACGTCCCGTGGCTGCGCTCGCACCTGCTCGGGGCCGTCGAGGAATACGCCAAGGGCATCACCGTGGACACCTCCGCGCTGGAGGAGCAGATCCGCGGGCTCGACATCAACAATCCCGAGGCGATCCAGGAGGCGCTGAGCGGCGGCGGCCTGCTCAAGCCCGAGGAGACCGAGCGGCAGAAGGCCGCCCTGGCCCGTCTGGAGACAATGCTCGCCCTGGTCGAGGGGTGGGTGGCGACGGTGGTCGACCGCGCCGCCGACGGCAAGCTGCCCTCGGCCGTCGCGCTGGCCGAGACCGTACGCAGGCGCCGGGCGACCGGCGGGCCCGCGGAGCTGACGTTCGGCACACTGGTCGGGCTGGAGCTGCGGCCCCGGCGGTTGCGCGAGGCGGCGGCGCTGTGGCGCGCGCTGGAGACCGAGCGCGGCGTCGACGGCCGCGACGCCCTGTGGGGCCACCCCGACCTCATGCCGACGGCCGAGGACCTCGACGACCCCGACGCGTTCGTCCGCGGCGAGGCGGCCTGGGACATCTCCCAGCTGGAGGCCAAGCCCGACAACGAGAACGGCGGCGAGAACGGCGACCAGGACGGCGGCCGGTGACCCTGCACGACGACGCGGTGGCGGTGCTGTCCTCATGGACCGCGCCGACCTCCGGGGAGGAGGCGCTGCGCGCCGAGTTCCTCGGCCATCTGCGGACGTACGGCGACGCCATGTGGCGCGCGTGCGCGCCCGGCCACCTGACGGCCACGACCGCCGTGCTCAGTCACGACGGCGCCCAGGTGCTGCTCACGCTGCACCCGAAGGCCGGGCGCTGGCTGCCCATGGGCGGCCACTGCGAGGACTTCGACGCCACGCTTGAGGCGGTGGCGCTGCGCGAGGCCACCGAAGAGTCGGGAATCTCCGGACTTGAGCTGCTGCCCGGGCCGCTGGCCGTGGACAAGCACGAGGTCTGGTGCCACCCGCCGCGCAGCTGGCACCTCGACGTCGAGTACGCGGCCGTGGCCCCTCCCGGCGCCGAGGCCGTCATGAGCGACGAATCGCTCGACCTGCGCTGGTTCCCCGTCGACGAGATCCCCGAACCGACCGACGAGGCCACGCGCCGGCTGGCCGCACGCGGACGCGCCGCTCTCGGCTCGCGCTCCCGTTCGCTGGGCTAGAGTCCTTCGCATCGTTCCAAGGGGGGCCGCGTGGAGACTTCCGCCGTTGGCGGCACGATCGTGACGCCTGGCCGCAAGCCGCGCAAGCTGCCCGGCAACGTCCTGACCTGGCTGGCCGTGACACCCTTCGCGGCCTGGGCCGTGGCCCGGGTGGCCGGGCTGGAACGAGGTTCGCTGCCCACGCAGCTCATGACCGCGACGCCGTACGCGGCGGCCGGGTCCCTGGTCCCCCTCCTGATCGCCGCGGTCGGGCGCAAGCGGGCCGCGACGGCCGTCGCGCTGCTCACCACGACCGCGCTCGGGTTCAGCGTCCTGCCCCGCGCGCTGGGCACGGCCGAGGCCACGACCGGCAGGCCGTTCAAGGTCATGACCATCAACATGCTGTTCGGCAGGGCCGACGCGCAGGTGATCGTGAATCTGGTCCGCGAGTTCCGGCCCGACGTGCTGAGCACGCAGGAGCTGACGCCGGCCGCCGTGGCCGACATGGACGCGGCGGGCCTTAAGGAGCTCATGCCTCACCGCGTACTTGAGGACGAATGGGACGCCGGCGGAAGCGGCCTCTACTCCAGGCATCCGCTCCAGCCGCTCCCGGACCTGGTCCCACCCGTGGGGCACAAGATGCCCGCCGCCATGGTGTCGCTGCCGGGCGGGAAGCCGATCGAGTTCGTGGACGTCCACCCCTACCCGCCGCTCGGCCCCAACGTGGTCAACTGGAACGAGGCGCTCTCCAAGCTGCCTTCCGCCAGCCGCGAAACCGTGCGGATCCTCGCCGGCGACTTCAACGCCTCGCTCGATCACGCCTCACTGCGCAGGCTGCTGGCCCGGGGGTACAAGGACGCGGCCGATCAGGTGGGCGCGGGGCTGATCCCCACGTGGCCGGCCAACAAGCGGGTGCCGCCGATCATCACCATCGACCACGTGCTGGTGGACGAGCGGGTGGGGGTCAGGGAGGTCAGCGTGCGCGACGTGCCGGGCACCGATCACCGGGCCGTGCTGGCCGAGCTCACCGTGCCCTGAGGCGTGGTCAGCGGCTCGTGATCAGGGCCCGGGTGTTGTCCCAGCCTTCGAGACCGGGGTCGAGGCGTTCGACGTCGTCGAGGGTGCGCAGCCGATGCCAGCCCGAGATGGTGGCGACCCTGCGCGGGCCCGGCGCCTGGGCGCGGAGGGTGGCGACGACGTCGGGGGCGTCGAGGTCGGGATCGGCCCAGCCGGGAAGCGGGAGCGAGCAGGCCAGCGCCACCGCGCCGCCGCCCGCCGCCGGGCAGACGGTGATCTCGGCCCGGCCCAGCTCCCTGAACAGCTTGCCGACCAGCAGCGAAGGCAGGTCGGGCGCGTCGGCGTTGATCACGGCGGCCTGGTCGCCGGACAGCCGGCCGAGGACCGCGCGCAGCGGCTCGTCCTCCGCGATCGTGACGATCTCCGTGCCGGGCCAGACGAGGTCGTCGAGGCCGGGGACTGCGGTGATCAGGACCGGGGTCACGAACTCCAGGCCGGCGACCATCTCGTAGGTGTCCTCGGCCACGGCCTCCAGGAACTGCCGTGGATCGACGCCGGGGGGCGCCGCTTCGGCCATGTGGCCGCGTACCAGGACGGCGACGATGCGCGTCAACACTCCTCCGGTGCCGTGGGGGCCGCCGCGGAGAATCCTTCGAGGAAGCCGCGTGCCCGCTCCGCCTTCGGATACTGTTCTACCAGCGCCCAGAACCTGGGGCCATGGCTCGGCACGATCAGGTGCGCGAGCTCGTGGATGATGACGTAGTTGATGACCCACTCGGGCAGGCCCTTGAGCCGGGTCGAGATCCTGATCGTCCCGTTCTCCGGGGTGCAGGAGCCCCAGCGGTGCTGCTGGTTGTCGACCCATCGGACGCTCACGGGGTCGGGCCGGCCGTCGAGGTACTTCACCGACAGTTCCCTCGCCCGTTCGAGCAGGGCCTCGTCGGTCGGCCTTCTTCGTTCTTCCTTGGCGGCCAGCCGGTCGAGCATCCGGCTCACCCATTCATCCGCGTCTTCGCCGCTCAGCCAGGCTGGCAGGAGCACGATCGTCTTGTCGCCGTCGCGGTAGGCGGAGACCGTACGCCGGCGACGAGAACTGCGACGGACCTCGACTGTCTCGGGGGGCACATAAGCACGTTAGCCGAGACTGACGAAATTCCACAGAGGGTGGACGTTGTTTCTGCTGGTCAGATGATTAAGAGCCGGTGAATTTGGGCATGCGCCTTTCCCGATGCGCCGACAGGCCCTCCAGCAGGTCCGATGATGCCATGGTCACGGGCTGGGCCAAGGATTCCCACCTCAGAGCGGCTTCCAGGTCTTGATGGTCTTGGTTCAGCGCGACCTTTGTGAGGCGGGTGGCAACTGGAGCCATCTCTGCGATCTTCTTGGCGATGACCGAAACCTCGTCGAGAAGGTCATTCTTCGGGAAAGATTGATTTACCAAGCCTTTATCTGCCGCTTCCGTACCCGTAAGCGCGCGGCCGGTCAGGAGCATCTCCCGGGCCAGTCCGGCGCCGCCTCTTCTGGGCAGCAGATAGGTGGCGGCCATGCCCGGATGCAGGCCGAGCCGGGTGAAGGGGGCCAGCAGTTTCGCGTCGTCGGCGGCGTAGACGAGGTCGCAGGCCAGGGCCACGCACAGGCCCGCGCCGACGGCCGGGCCGTTGACGGCGGCGACGGTCGGGACCTCCAGACCGGCGATCATGAGCCAGGTGCGGTAGAAGGCCAGCATGCGGTCGCGCAGCGGCGGCACGGCCTCGGCGCCCCGCTCGCCGATCCACGACAGATCGCCGCCGGAGGAGAACGCGCTGCCCGCGCCGGTGACGACGACACAGCGCAGGTCACGGTCGGCGGCCAGGGTGGTCATGGTTTCGCGCCATTCGGCCGTCATGGTGTCGGTCATGGCGTTGCGCAGGTCTGGGCGGTTGAGGGTGAGGAAGACGACTCCGTCGTCTTGGCGGTCGACCAAGAGCTCGCTCATGCGGCGAAGCGTAACGCCCTGCGGCGGCCGGATGCGGTTCGCGGCCGCCGCAGGGCGTTGGATGCGGTCCCTGGCCACCCCGGGGCGTTGGATGCGGAGCTCGGCCGTCGCAGGGCATTGGATCCGGTCCCCAGCAACATCGGATGCGGTCCCTGGTCACCGCTGGGCATTGGATCCAGTCCCCCGGCACCGCAGGGCGTTGGATGCGGAGCCCGGCCGTCGGCGGTCGGGTGCGGTTTCGGGCGGGCGCTGCGTTCTACGGTGGGGCGGGTTTTCCACAGGGCAGGCGGCGCGGTCGGAGGTTGTCCACAGGCCGCGCGGAAGCGGCTCGGGATCTTGGTCGGACGTGCGAACCTTCCGGCCATGAGGCCACGTGTGAAGCCGGCCCTCCGGCGCATCCTCCGCGACGAGCACACCTTGCAGTACGGCGTGCATCCCCTCCGGGCCATCACGCTGACCGGCCTGACGAGATCGGTGCGTCAGTGGATCGAGGGGCTCGACGGCACCCGCGACCTGCGGCGGGTGCTGCGCGACGCGGCGGCGGCCGGTCTCGACGAGCCGTGTGCTCAGGCGTTGCTCGACTACCTTGCCACGCGGGGTGCCCTTCACGACGCCGGTCCGTTCCCTGAGCCGCTGCGGGAGCTCTCCCTCGCCGAGAGAGATCGGCTGAAACCGGACCTCGACGCGCTCGACCTCGCCTCCAACGGCCCCGAGGGCGGCGTCGAGCTGCTGCGACGCCGCCGGGAGGCCAAGGTCCGGGTCTACGGGGCCGGGCGCGTGGGGGCGCAGATCGTTGCCCTGCTGGCGGCGGGTGGGGTGGGCGACATCCGGGTGATCGATCCCGGGCCGGTCCGTCCGGGTGACATCACGCCGGGGGGCCTGACGTGGGCCGAGGTGGGGCTGTCACGGGAGGAGGGCGCGGCGGCGGTCGCCAGACGGCTCCTCGCTCCCCCGCCGAAGAACGCCGCTGCCACTGCCGCTCCCTCTCCCGGTCCCGGGGCCGGGTCTGGGGCCGGGTCTGGGGCCGGGTCTGGGGCCGGGGGCGGGGGCCGGGCACGAAGTCGCACCTCGTCCTCACAGCCAACGGTTCGGAGCGCGGCGCCGTCCGGTGGGGGCCGACCTGTGCGCAAGGTTCCTGCGCCGTCCGGGGGCGTCGGCGGCCAGCCCAGGCGGCCGGGTGTCGCGGCGGCCGGCACTGCCGCTGCTCGGCCGACGCGCTCGGACGGCGCGTCGCCTCGTACCGGCGGCGCCCGTGTCTCCCCTGCTGGGCCGCCCTCCTCGCCGGGGGTGGAGGAGCGAGGCGTGCCTGAGGTGGGTCAGGATGTCGTCCCGTCCTCGAACGTCCTGGCCGGCGCTCCTCATCTGGGGGACGGGACCGCGCGTCCCGATCTCGTCGTCCTGGCGCCCGTCGGGCCTCTTGACGGGGTGCTGGTCAACGAGCTGGCCGACTTCGGCATCCCGCATCTGCTGGCGTCGGCCTTCGAGGGGCACGGGTCCGTCGGCCCGCTGGTGCTTCCGGGGGAGACGACGTGCCTGCACTGTCTCGACCTCACGCGCCGGGATCACGACCCCGCCTGGCCGATCGTCACCGCCCGGCTGGGGGGCTATCCGCCCGGGGAGATCGCCTGCGACACGACTCTCGCCACGCTCGTCGCGGCCGCGGCGACCGGCCATGCGCTTGCTCATCTCGAAGGCCGCGCGTCCTCTGTGACGAACGGCACAATGGACGTAATGCCTGATTGGTGCTGGAAAACGCGGTCGTGGAGCAGTCATCCGCAATGTCGTTGTATGCGAAACAATCCTTATTCGCTAACAATGGACATGTCACCTACCAGCGACTGACGTGCTCAGGGGACGACCACGAAGGGGGGAAGCGGCATCTCGGGAGAGGTTCCGCGCATGAGTGTGAGCGATCTTCCGCGCCGGGCAGTCACCCGCTCTGCCAAGTTGGCCACCCTTCCGCTCGGGTTCGCCGGGCGGGCCGCCCTCGGCCTGGGCAAGCGCATCGGCGGCAAATCAGCAGAAATCGTGGCCCAGGAGGTTCAGCAGCGTACTGCCGAGCAGATTTTCAAGGTGCTCGGCGAGCTCAAGGGCGGGGCGATGAAGCTCGGGCAGGCATTGTCGATCTTCGAGGCGGCGCTTCCGCCGGAGATCGTCGGTCCCTACCGGGCGACCTTGACGAAACTCCAGGACGCCGCCCCTCCGCTTCCGGTCGCCACCGTCCACAAGGTACTCACCGAGCAGCTGGGGGACGATTGGCGCAAGCACTTCCTCTCGTTCGACGACCGGCCCACGGCCGCCGCCTCGATCGGCCAGGTGCACAAGGCCGTCTGGAACGACGGGCGCGAGGTGGCCGTCAAGATCCAGTACCCGGGGGCGGGCAAGGCGCTGCTCGGCGACTTCACCCAGCTGGCCCGGCTGGGCAAGATGTTCGGGGCGCTGCTGCCGGGCCTTGACATGAAGGCGCTGCTGGCCGAGCTGCGCGAGCGGATCGCCGAGGAGCTCGACTACCTTCGCGAGGCCGAGGCCCAGCACGCCTTCGCGCTGGAGTTCAACGGCGATCCCGACTTCCACGTCCCTGACGTGGTGGCGGCCAACGAGATGGTGCTGGTCAGCGAGTGGATGGACGGCACTCCCCTGTCGCGGGTGATCACCGAGGGCAGCAAGGAGGAGCGTGATCACGCGGGGCTGCTGTTCGTCCGGTTCCTGTTCTGCTCCCCCGCCCGGGTCGGCATGCTGCACGCCGATCCTCATCCGGGTAACTTCCGCGTCCTGGCCAACGGCAAGCTCGGCGTCCTCGACTTCGGCGCGGTCAACCGTCTGCCTGAGGGGTATCCGAAGGTCTTCGGGCAGCTCACGCGCATCTTCAACCAGGGCGACATGGGCACGGTGATGACGGGTCTGCGCGAGGAGGGCTTCATCCGCGAGGACATCGACATCGATGCCGACGCCCTGCGTGGTTTCCTGGCACCGTACGTGGAGCCGACGGCGGTGGAGGAGTTCACCTTCAGCCGGGAGTGGCTGCAGGCCCAGGCCGCCAGCGTCGCGGATCTCCGGCCGACGAACGTGGTCCGCCAGCTCAACCTGCCGCCGTCGTACGTGCTCATCCACCGGGTGCATGCGGCCGGCGTCGGCGTCCTCTGCCAGCTGGGCACGACGGCCCGCTTCCGTGACGAGGTGATCCGCTGGGTCCCGGGCTTCGCCGACGACCCGAACGACGAGGCTCTGGCGATCGGCTGACCTGGACGGCGCTCTCGGTCTGGGGAGAGTGAGGTGCTCTGTTGGGTGGAGTGTGCTTCGAAGGACTCCGACCGGCCGTCTTGCTGGGGCTTGTTGGGGATGCGTCAAGGAACCGACGCACCGCCGGGCAGGAGTTCGTGGAGCACTTCGACGGTCGTCGGGGCGAGCCCGGCTCCTGCGGCATGCACGTGACCCTTGCCGACTTGCACATGTCTGCTTCTCCTGAGCGAGAGCCGGTCCGCCTGACGCCTCGGTACTGTGACTTCGCATGACCGACACTGAGATCGAGATCACCGCAGATTTGGTCCGCGACTTGCTGCAGGAGCAACATCCAGACCTTGCGGGGCTGGCCATCCGCGAGGTGGTGGGCGGTTGGGGCAACCAGATGTGGCGCCTCGGCGACGAGTTGGTCGTGCGCATGCAGCGTATGGACCCCACCCCGGAGCTCCAGCTCAACGAGCGGCGGTGGTTGCCCGTACTGGCCCCGCGCCTGCCGCTCCCGGTGCCGAATCCGGTACGGTTCGGCGAACCGTCCGAGCGCTTCCCCAAGCACTGGACCGTGATGACGTGGGTTCCCGGCGAGCCGCTGGACCACGGCTCGATCAGCCGCGGCGCCCACGCGGCCGACACACTGGCGGACTTCCTCAAGGCACTCCATGTGGAGGCGCCCGCCGAGGCGCCGATCAGTACGGACCTCGGCGCCCATCCCAGGGACTGCACGGACGGTTTCGAGAACTTCCTCCAGGCCGTTGCCCTCGACGACATCGCTGCCGACGTCCGGGCCGTCTGGGCCGACGCCGTTGCGGCCCACGCGTGGGAGGGTCCGCCGGTGTGGGTGCATGGCGACCTTCATCCCGCGAACGTCGTCGTCTCGGACGGAACGCTCTCGGGCGTCATCGACTTCGGTGCCATGTTCGCCGGTGATCCGGCGTGGGATCTCGCCGCCGCATGGGTGCTGCTGCCCGCGGGCACGGCCTCACGGTTCTTCGACAGGTACGGGCGTGCGGACGAGGCGGCGATCCGGCGCGCCCGCGGGCTGGCCGCCATGAAGAGCCTCTTCCTGGTGCTCATGGGACAGAACGGAGATCGGGGCCTTCCCGGCGGCAAGCCGCACTGGGGACCTGCGGGCCGGGCGGCACTTGATCGTGTTCTGAAGGGCGTTTGACGCGCCTACTTCTGGGACCGGTCGAGGGCCATACGGCAGCCCATCTTCGTCGGGTTCGCCGGTCACCGCGCGTGGCGGCATGCCTAGGTCCACGGCAGGCCGTCTGTGATCGGCCGTTCAGGTCTGTTCGTGCGGCCTCCGTCACCACCAGGCACCCAAATGCCGCTCTGCGCGGAAGCAGCAACCGCGCAGGAACTCGTCATGACGCTCAAGCGCCCGGGCGGTCGACGGAGTCCATCGCCTCCGGACGTCCTCGCTCCGGGACCAGTGGCGTCAAGGTGGCCGCCGGGCTTCGGGGCCTGAGCCCCTGGACGATGCATGGCGCGCACGACGCCTGGTGACCTACGCGGCATCGTCCCTTCGGATAAGGATCATGTCGCCATCGTGTCATGGGCAGAGGCAGGGGTGGCCGTTCGTCCGGGCTCGGCTGGTCCTTGTGAGGTCCGTACGGGTTGGGGCACGGAGGTCGCTGAGGTGGCGGAGCCTCGGAAGGGTGTTGCGCGCGGCGAGGCCATCGCTAGGGGTGACGTTCCTGCACGTGGGTCAGGGGACGACCCAAGGACGCGACCGGGGCGACGGCGACGAGTGCGGGTCAGGGGTGGCGTTCCTGGATGCGGATCAGGTTGCCGGAAGGATCGCGTACGGCGCAGTCGCGAACGCCGTACGGCTGGTCCATCGGTTCCTGGACGATCTCGGCGCCGTTGGCCTTCAGTCGTTGGAACGTGGCGTCGAGGTCGGTGGTGGCGAGGTTCACGCCGGCGAAGGTGCCCTTGGCCATCATCTCGGTGATGGTGCGGCGTTCGTCGTCGGTGATGCCGTAGCCGTTCGCGACCGGTGGTTGCAGGACGATAGAGGTGTCCGGCTGTCCGGCCGGGCCGACGGTGAGCCAGCGCATCCCCTTGTAGCCGACGTCGTTGCGGACCTCGAAGCCGAGGACGTCGCGGTAGAAAGTCAGGGAGGCTTCCGGGTCGGTCTGTGGGAGGAAGCTGGAGTGGATGGTGATGTCCATGGAAGTCACGCTAATTGGGGTCAGGTAAGCGCGGTCTCTCGGTTCCTGACGGGTCTGGTCACCTGTTTTGCCACGCACGACGGCATGCCCGCGGTCGCGCTCGCCGCGCGGCGGCGGTAGACGCTGGGGGGTACGCCGACCAGTTCGGCGAAGCGGGTGCTGAAGCTGCCCAGCGAGGAACAGCCGACCGCGAAACAGACCTCGGTGACGCTCATGTCGCCGCGGCGCAGGAGCGCCATCGCGCGTTCGATGCGGCGGGTCATCAGGTAGCCGTACGGGGCCTCGCCGTACGCGCGGCGGAACTCGCGGCTCAGGTGGCCGGCCGACATGTTCACGCCGCGGGCCAGGGCCTCGACGTCGAGCGGTTGGGCGTAGTCGCGGTCGATGCGGTCGCGGACGCGGCGCAGCAGGGCGAGGTCACGCAGGTGCTGCGCTTCGGCGGGTCTGCTGGTCACATGCGCCATCGTACGTCGCTCGGAGGGCGGGACGCGCCGCAGGACTCCCAGCTCACAGCGGGCCCGTGCCCCTTCAGCCCCGCACAAGGACGATGGGGCCCCCAAAGCCGGAAGGCCCGGTTGCCGCCCCTCAAGAAGGCCGCCCAACGGGATCACAAACGCGCCAAGGCCCTGGGTTGCGGCTCGGGGTGAAGCCCGGCGGCCAGACGGCGCGTGACGGAGGCCGGTACAGAGAGGCGCTCGGAAAGACGCGTGACAGAGGCGGAGGTCTTGAAGGAATCGCCCTGCACCGGCGCGTGACAGAGGTCGGTGCAGAAGCGGTCACATGGAAAGAGCCGGGCGCTGGGTGCGCCCGGCTCTTCTGGTGCAGGTGAAGATCAGGAGATCCTGCGCCGGCGGCAGGACCTCCGCGATCACATCTGCTGACCCAGCGCCCTTCGCAAGCGGTCGTTGGCCCGCTTGACCTCGCGTCGCGCCCGCTGTACGCGGCTTACGCGCAGGATGAGACGCTGCTCCTCCGCCTCTCGGTGGAGAGTTTGTATTCGGTCGTTCACCAAGTCATGAAACAGATACGGCACGGCCAGGCTCCTGGTGGAAGAAGTGTTCATCGGTGTTCTGGTTCTTTCTCGTTCGTAGGGCCGGAAGGTGGTCAGGCAGCGACCGGGTGCTTGCGGGGACGCCCGCGCGGACGCTTGCGGGGAACAACCGTTCCCCTGAGGATCAGTTCGCCGCCCCAGACTCCCCAGGGCTCCTCGCGCTCCAGCGCGCGGGCCAGGCAGGCCTGCTGGATCGGGCAGCCGCCACAGAGAGCCTTGGCGAACTCGACGTCCTCGGGTGACTCTGCGAACCACAGGTCAGGGTCGGTACGACAGGGGATCTTGGCTTCGTCGATCAGGTCCATGATCGTCTTCGCCCCCATCTGCTTCTCCTTTTGATCGAGCTTTTTGATCTTGGTCGGGCACCTCGGGGGTGGTCGGGGATCGCGGAAAAACAAAGAGGCCGCGGATCCTGTGTGCGGATCCGCGGCCTGGGGGCTGCTATGTGCCGGTCAGGTTATGACCGGAGCATCCCTCCAGGGTTGCGGACCGCACAGTCCACCCTTGGTGAGCTGGTTGGTCGGGGCAGCGATACCTGCGCCATAGACAGGAACGCCTTGCGGAGCGGCGACACCCGCGTGAGCCCTCGCGCGGAAGGCGGGGGCCTGGATACGGGCAGACTTCTCCTGCCGCAGCTTGGCCGGCCCATCGGCGAGCCTCACCGAGTCACGGCGTGCGGAAGCGAGCCACTGCGTGGCCGACATCTTGATGCTCATCACCGGGGCTCACCTCCACTCATTTGATCGTCGGAAACAGGAGTGTCCGACTCGCTTGTCCATGACCCTAAACCGGGAAGCCGGGAAGGGGCAACATATTTTCTACCTGCGATTTTGTGACACAACCACGGTGTCACAACCCGCTGTGACGCGACTACTTCGCCACGCGGATCATCGCCTCCTGGACGACGGAGACCACCAGCTCGCCCGACGCGGTGAACATCTCGCCGCGCGCCAGGCCCCGGGCGCCCGCCGACCAGGGGGCCTCCTGGGCGTACAGGAGCCAGTCGTCGGCCCGGAACGGGCGGTGGAACCACATCGCGTGGTCGAGGGACGCGCCGATGACGTTCGAGGCTCCCCAGGCCATCCCGTGGGCCAGCAGGATCGTGTCCACGAGGGTGAAGTCGGAGGCGTAGGCGGCCAGGACGACGTGCAGCAGCGGGTCGTCCGGCAGATCGGCATCGTAGCGGAACCACACGTTGGTCTGGGCGCTGCGCAGCTCGGGGTTCAGGTGCGCCTCCCACGTCAGCGGCGAGACGTAGCGGGCGTCCACGGGCCGCGGGCGCGAGAGCCATTCCCGCAGCTCGGGGTGGTCGCCCAGCACCTCCGACATCCTGTTCTGGAACGTCGGCAACGTCTCGGGGGCGGGCACGACCGGCGCCACCGACGCCTGGTGCTCCACGCCCTCCTCGAAGATGTGGAACGAGGCCGACATCGTGAAGATCGCCTTGCCGTGCTGGACGGCGACGATCCGGCGGGTGGTGAACGACCGGCCGTCGCGCAGGCGCTCGACGTTGTAGACGATGGGGATGGACGGGTCGCCCGGCCTGATGAAGTAGGCGTGCAGCGAGTGGACGTGCCGGTCCTTGGGGACGGTGCGGCCGGCCGCCACGAGGGCCTGCGCGGCCACCTGGCCGCCGAAGACGCGCTGGATGCGCTCCTCCGGGCTTCTGCCCCGGAAGATGTCCAGCTCGATCTGCTCAAGGTCGAGCAGGTCGAGCAGCTCCTTCAGCGCCTCGTTCACAGGGCCCCCTCACAGACGAACATTCCACGGACAAGTCTGACGTGCCCCGCCTGTTCCCCCAAACCCGCCCTGCCTTGCCGGAAAACCGCCTGGCCATCGTTTCGGCCGGTGGCGAAGGACGTCACACGCGTGAGGGGCCCGGCCGTACGTGAGGGATCTCACCCGCGGCACAGGCCGAGGACGGCCTCGCCGTAGCGGTCGACCTTGCCCCGGCCGATGCCGGCGATCGACAGCAGCTCCTGCTCGGTGGCCGGCGCGCGTTCGGCGATGGCCTGGAGGGTGACGTCGGTGAAGACGACGTACGGCGGGATCTTGGCCTCCTTGGCGGTGGCCGTGCGCCAGACCTTGAGGCGTTCGAGCAGGGCCTCGTCGTAGTCGGCCGGGCAGGTCGCGCAGCGGCCGAGCTTCTGCTCGGCGGCGGCCACCAGCGTCTTGGCGCAGACCCGGCAGCTCACCGGCGCGGCGACCTGGCGGCGTTCGCCGGCCGGGGTGCTCATGCGGGGCGGCGTCGAGGCGCGGCCGGTGAGCCCGTCGAGGAAGCGGGAAGGGCGGCGGCTCTTGCGCCCGCCGGGCGCGCGGGCCAGCGCCCAGGACAGCGACAGGTGCTCGCGGGCGCGGGTGACGCCGACGTAGAGCAGGCGGCGCTCCTCCTCGATCTGCTCGGGGGTCTCGGCGTAGATGATCGGCATCATGCCGTCGGTGACGCCGACGAGGAAGACCGCGTCCCACTCCAGGCCCTTGGCGGCGTGCAGCGAGGCGAGCGTGACGCCCTCCACCGGCGGCGCGTGCTGCTCGGAGGCGCGGCGTTCCAGCTCGGCGACGAAAGCGGGCAGGTCGGCGCCGTCGGCGGCCATGTCCTCGGCCAGGTCGGCCAGCGCCTTCAGCGACTCCCACTTCTCCCTGGCCTTGCCTCCGCCGGGCGGGGAGGGGGTCAGTCCGACCCCGGCCAGGATGTGGTGCACCTCCGAGGCCAGCGGCTCGCCCGCGGCCGACCGGGCGGCGCCGCGCAGCAACACGACCGCCTGACGCACCTCCGGACGCTCGAAGAAACGCTCGGCGCCGCGCAGCACGTACGGGATCTCGGCCTTGGACAGGGCCTCCTCGTAGGACTCCGACTGGGAGTTGACCCGGAACAGCACGGCGATCTCGCGCGAGGGCACGCCCTTGTCCATCAGCTTCCTGATCGCCCGCGCGACGCCCGCGGCCTCGGCCGGCTCGTCGTCGTAGTCGGAGAAGACCGGTTTGGGGCCGTCGGGGCGCTGGGCGATGAGTTCGAGGCGGTTGGGGGTCTTCGACTTGGCGATGACCAGGTTGGCCAGGTTCACCACCTGCGGGGTGGAACGGTAGTCGCGGACCAGCCTGATGACGGCGGCCCCCGGGTGCTCGACGGCGAAGTTGGTGAGGTAGCGGGGGCTGGCGCCGGTGAACGAATAGATGGTCTGGTTGGGGTCGCCGACCACGCAGATGTCGTCGCGGCCGCCGAGCCAGGTGTCGAGCAGGAGCTTCTGGAGCGGGTTGACGTCCTGGAACTCGTCCACGACGAAGTAGCGGTACTGCTGGCGGATCTGGGCCGCGACCTCCTGGTGCTCGGTCATCACGGCCGCGGTCAGTTCGAGGATGGTCTCGAAGTCGACCAGGTGGCGTTCGCGGCGGATGCGTTCGTACGCCTCGTAGAGCCGGGCCACCTCCTCCGGGGAGCCGGGCGGCGTGCGGTGGTGCTTGGCGGCGGCGGCCACGTAGTCTTCCGGGCCGACCTGGGAGACCTTGGCCCATTCGACTTCGGCCGCGATGTCCCGCAGCTCGGACCGGTCGGGATTTTTCCGGATCTGGCGGCAGGCTTCGACCAGCACCGGCAACTTCGACTCGATGACCGAAGGGGCCTCGCCGCCGATCACCCGGGGCCAGAAGTAGGTGAGCTGGCGCAACGCGGCCGCGTGGAACGTCCGGGCCTGGACGCCCGGCGCCCCCAACGCCCGCAGCCGCTGCCGCAACTCCCCCGCCGCCCGGGTGGTGAACGTCACCGCGAGCACGCTCGGCGCGTCGACCACCCCGGTGCGCACCGCGTGGGCGATGCGATGGGTGATCGCCCTCGTCTTGCCCGTGCCGGCGCCGGCCAGCACGCACACGGGGCCGCGCACGGCCTCGGCGACCTCCCGCTGCTCCGGGTCGAGGCCGCTCAGGACGTCATCCACGCTGTTCACCCGATCTTCCTCCCCGCAAGTGGCGCCGAAGCACTTTATTCTGGCAACATGCGGCCCGACGTATGTTCATAGTCACCGAGATGCAAAGGAATGGTCTCTTCCCCCACAATGGGGCCGACCATGCTGCATGGGGGAAAGGAAGGCCGTGCGAACAGCGGTTACGGTGAGCGCGCTCGCGCTCGCTGCGGTGGCGCTCACACCTGCCGTCGCGTTCGCGACCGAGCCGCCCGTGCCCGTGGTGACCAACCCCACAGACCCCGACGGTCTCGGCGGGCTGGCCACGGAGACCCTTTCCTACGGTTCCCAGCGTCATCAGGACATGGACGTCTGGTGGACGCCCGACGGCCAGAAGCGCCCCGGCGTCTTCCTGATCCACGGCGGCTGGTGGTCGAGCGGCGACAAGAAGTACATGAAGGAGATCACCCGCAGCTACGCCGACCTCGGGTACACGGTCTTCAACCTCAACTACCGCCTCTCCGGCGAGGCCGCCTGGCCGGCGCAGCGCACCGACGCGCTGGCCGCCATCGCCCTGGCACGCAAGCAGGCCGACCGCTGGGCCTTCGACGCGAGCAAGTACGTCGTCGTCGGCTTCTCGGCGGGCGGGCACATCGCCGCCTCGGTCGGCACGTACGGCAACGGCATCGCCGGGCTGAAGGGCGTGGTCGGGCTGTCGCCGATCATCTCGCCGCTGCGCGCGTACGCCGACGGCGAGAAGACCGCCGACCACGACAAGCGCAAGCTGCGCGAGGCCGCGATCCGGCTGGCCGGCGGCTGCGAGCCCAAGGGCAAGTGCTCGCGCGTGTGGGCGAGCATGGAGGTGGCCTGGCACGCCAGCGCCAAGGACGCCCCGATCCTCACCGTGCACTCCGAGGACGAGTTCGTGCCGCCGACGCAGAGCCAGCTGCTCAAGCAGATGCTCGGTCAGGTGGGCGTGCCGATGACGATCATCACGGCGCCGGGCACCAATCACAGCGCTCCTCTCTACCGGGAACCGGGCGTGGCCGAGCGGGTGCAGGCGTGGATCGCCGAGCGCATCGGCTAGAGCGCCTCGGGTAGGGATTAAGCGGACGCCTCCACGTTGTTGCACGGAGCGCCTGATTTCCTGACCTTGGAGGGACAACCCGACATGGCGCTCACGGTCTACAGCACTACCTGGTGCGGCCCCTGCAAGCGGCTCAAGTCGCAACTCGCCCGCGAGGGCATCGCGTTCGACGAGGTCGACATCGAGCGCGACCCGGCCGCCGCCGAATTCGTCATGAGCGTCAACAACGGCAACCAGACCGTTCCGACCGTGGTGATCGAGACCGCCCACGGCCGGGTCGTCCGGACCAATCCCTCCGCTCGGGAGGTCAAGGCCCTGCTCGGCGCGGCCTGATCACCAGTCGCCGATGAGCTCGCCGCCGTACCACGTCTCGATCAGGCGGCGGGCTATCGACACCGGGGGCGGCAGGCGCACCTCGCCCGACCGCAGGGCGGCCACCAGCTCCTCCCGGCTGAACCAGCGCGCCTCGGCGATCTCGTCGGCGTCGGGGATCAGCGCGGTCGTGGTGGCGTCGGCGAAGAAGCCGAGCATGAGGCTGCGCGGGAACGGCCACGGCTGGCTGCCCAGGTAGCGCGGGTTGACGACGTTGACGCCGACCTCTTCGGCGACCTCGCGGACCACCGCGTACTCCAGGGACTCGCCCGGCTCCACGAAGCCCGCCAGGATCGACAGCCGCCCCTCGGGCCACTGCGGGCCGCGGGCCAGCAGGCAGCGGTCGTCCTCGTCCCTGATCAGCATGATGACCGCCGGGTCGACGCGCGGGAAGTGCTGGCTGGCGTCTTCCGGGCACACCCGGACGTGGCCGCCGGCCTGCACCGCCGTGCGGGCGCCACAGCGCGGGCAGAACTGGTGGGTGGCGTGCCAGGCCTCCAGCGCCACCGCGTGGACCAGCAGGCCCGCGTCGCGGTCGCCGAGCAGGCCGCCCACCTGGCGCAGCCCCGCCGGCACCGGACGGCCCTCGGGCGTGTCGGACAGGCTCATCGGCATCGTCACCCGGCCGTTGAGGTCGCCGGCCGGCGTGCCGGGCAGCGGCGCGGACACCGCGAAGTAGACCGTGCCGCCCTCGACGCCGAGCAGGTAACGCTCGCCCGGCGGCGCGTCGGCGGGGGTGTAGAGCACCGCGTGCACCTCGTCCCCGGACCGCCGCACCAGCGTGTGGCCGTTGTCGATCACCAGCACCCTGGTCCCGGGGTCGGCCCACGCCTTCTCCAGCCATCGATCGTCGGCGCGCAGCGCCGACGATCTGTCGATGGTCCCCCGTGCCAGGAGCAGTGGGCCGATGAGTTGCTCTTCCGCGGTCTTTTCCACTGGCCGCCCCTCCCCAAGTTCCTTGTCATCCTATGACCTCGCGGTTAGCCGCCGATTAGGCTGTGCGGGCCCCGGAACGATCATCGACAGGCTAGGATCGTCGAGTTAGGTTAGCCTTACCTGATTCTTCCTCGGGGGTGCCTTAGTTGCGGCTCTACCTGACCGCCCTCAAGCCGACGGACTCGGTGACGTACGGCTTCCTGCCCGCCGCGCGGGCCCTCGGGTGCGAGGTGATCGTGCTGACCGACCGGCCCGAGCGGCATCCCGGCTCCGTACGCTGCGACGTCCGCGACCCGCGGGCCCTGATCGACGCGGTCGAGCACCTGGGCAGGCCCGACGCGATCTTCTCCAACTCCGATCACCTCCAGGCGGAGACCGCTCTCGCGGCGTCGTACTTCGGGCTTCCGGGCAAGGACTGGCGGGCCTGCCTGGCCGCCAAGAACAAGTTCCTGATGCGACGGGGGCTGCTGGAGGCCGGCGTCGAGACCGTGCGTACCGTGCGGCTCGCGCCCGCCGACCCGGTGCCCGAGCGCCTGCCCTGTCCCGTGGTGCTGAAACCGCGCGAAGGGGTGGCCAGCGAGGACGTCGTGCTGGTCGAGGACGACCTCCCCCGCGCCGTGGCCGAGGCCAGACGGCGGCGTCCGGGCGAGACGCTGGTCGTGGAGGAGTACCTCGAAGGCCCGCTGCGGACCCTGGAGACCCTCGGAGACGGCTCCTCGACGCGGGTGCTGGGCGGGTTCGCGACCACGCTGGGCCCGCTGCCGCACTTCGTGGAGGAGCGGCTCGACTGGGCGCCCGACGCCGACGCGCACGTGCTCGCCGCGCTGCGGGCCCTCGGCGTGGGCTTCGGCGCCTGCCACACCGAGTACGTCCTGACGGCCGCCGGGCCCCGGATCGTCGAGGTGAACTACCGGGCGATCGGCGACCACTGCGACTTCCTGCTGGCCGACGTGCTGGGCGTGCCGCTGTTCGAGTGGATCCTGCGCACCCATCTCGGGGAGCCGGTGCCCGGGCCGCCGCCTTCGTCCCGGCACGGCTGCGCGGTCAGCGTGGTCGCCGACCGGCCGGGCGTCGTCCGGGAGGCGCCGCCGCAGGAGGACGTCGAGGACGGCGGCGTACGGCTGTGGCACCGGCCGCTGCGGGCGATCGGGGACGTCGTCGAGCTGACCCACACGAACCGGGACTACCTGGGCGTCATCCGGGCCGTGGGACCGGACCGGGCCCGCGTGGACGCCGCCGTCGAGCGGTACCGGGCGGCCCGGCCGTGGGTGGTCGGGTGAGGTCGCGGGAGGCGTACCTGGCCGCCCGGGTGCTGGACGCGCTGGTCCGCGAGGACTACGGCGGGCTGGCCGCCCGTCTCGACCGGACCAGGGCCGGGGCCGGGCTGCTGCTGGCCGACGGGCGGTGGGTCCGGCTGGTCCCGGGATCGCCGTTCCAGGACTTCGTGGTGGCGCCGGACGAGCGGCTGGGGCTGGAGCAGGTGCTGGAGACGCTCGTGGAGGTGGCCGACCCGGCCGACGCCGAGGGGGTGGCGGCCTTCTTCGACGAGTGCCTGACCGCCCTGTCCGCGCTGGAGCTGCACGACGCGCACGCCGAGGAGGTGCTGCGGCGCGGGCCGTCGTACGAGTCGCTGGCGGCGTTCGCCGACCATCCCGTCTATCCCACCTCGCGGGCCAGGATCGGCGCCTCGGACCGGGACCTGCTGGCGTACGCGCCGGAGTTCGCGCCCTCGTTCGCGTTGCGGTGGGCGGTCGTCCCGCACGCGGCGACGGGCCTGCCGGCGGACGTGCCGCGGCCGGCGGGCGAGGGCGTGCTGTTCCCGGTGCACCCGATGGCCGTCGAGGAGGTGGCGAAGATCGACGGGGTACGGGTGCTGGACGAGGAGGCGGTCACCGTACGGCCCACCCTGTCCATGCGGACCGTCGAGGTGGGGCCGCGTACGCACCTCAAGCTGCCGCTGCCGGTGAGCACGCTCGGCGTGCGCAACCGGCGCTCGATCAGGCCGGGCACCCTGGAGGACGGCGCCAGGGCCGAGCTGCTGCTGCGCCGGCTGGCCGATCCCGGCGTGCTGCTGGCCGACGAGCAGACCCACGCGCACGCGGGCCACGAGTACCTGGCGTGGATGGTCAGGCGGCTGCCGGAGGGCACGATCGTGCCGGTCGCGGCGCTGGCGGTGCCCGGCGTGCTGGACGGGCTCGGGCCGGACGTGCTGCCCCGCTACCTGCGCCTGCTGCTGCGCTGGAACGTGCGGCTGTTCGTCCGGTACGGCGTCGCGCTGGAGGCCCACCAGCAGAACCTGGCCCTCGTCCTGCGGGACGGCGACCTGCGGCTGCTGGTCAAGGACAACGACGGCCTGCTGGCCTCGCCGGCCAGGCTGGCTGCGGCCGGGATCGAGGTGCCCGACTTCTCCGACGGTCGCATGCTCACCGACGACCCGCACGCGCTGGCCGACGTGTTCGTCACGATCACGCTGCACCTGGCCGCGGCGGCGGTGGCGTTCGCGGTGCTGCCGCCGGCGCGGGCGGCGGCCCTGGTGCGCGACACGCTCGCCGCGGCGCTGGACGAGCACGGCGACCACCCCATGGCCCGGCTCCTGCGCGCCAGGACGCTCGGCGCGGCCAGGCTCACCGGCAAGTCCATGGTCACCGCCGGGACGCTCGTGGCCAAGGAGCGGTCCGGGGCGCGGGACGTGAACAAGTTCTACGGCATCAGCGGGCCCAACTACCTGAGGAGAGCGTGAATGGACGTCCTGGCCATCGGGGCGCCGGCCGAGGAGGCGACGCTGGCGGCCCTGCTGCGGTGCTGCGTGCGCGAGGTGGCCGGGCCCAGGGGACTGGTCTGGCCGGCGCCGCCGTACGTGCTGCTGCGGGTGGCCGGGACGCTGCTGCGCGCCCGTACCCACGGCGGGGCCGCGCTGCGCCTGGACGGCCCGCCCGAACGCCTGGAGGGCGGCTCCTGGCGGCCGCTGACGGTCACCGAGCTGGTCCGGCTGGCCGAAGCCGACCTGGCCGACCGGCAGGACGAGCACGCGCGCCAAGGGCTGGGAGCCGGTCCGGCGCACCTCCCCGTCGAACCCAACGGCGAGTTCGCCGGCCAGGTGGCCGCCAGCCGGGACGCCATCGCGGCGATCCTGGCGGCCAGGCCGGCGGCCGAGCCGCCCGCCGATCCCTGGCTGGCCTCGGAGCAGGCGCTCGTGTACGGCCACCCCTTCCACCCCACCCCCAAGGCCCGCGACGGCGCCGACTGGCTGCGCTACGCGCCCGAGGCCCACGCCGCCTTCCCCCTCCGGCTCCTCGCGGTACGCCACGACGCGCTCGCCGAGGAAGGCGACCTGACGGCCCTCGACGCGCTGGGACCGGCGCCCGGGGGCTACCGGCTGCTGCCCGCCCATCCGTGGCAGCTCGCCCTGCTGCGTCCCGCGTACGGTCCCGAGCTGGTCGATCTGGGGCCGGGACCGGTCGCGGTGCCGACTTCGTCGGTCCGGACGGTGTACGTCCCGGACGCGGAGGTGTGCCTGAAGTTCTCCCTGGACGTGCGGATCACGAACTGCGTGCGCAAGAACGCCTGGTACGAGCTGGCCGGAGCCGTCGAGCTCACCTCCCGGCTGGCCCCGGTCCTGGCCGCGGTGGCCACGCGTCACCCGGCCGCCCGCTGGCTCCCCGAGCCCGGCTACCGCACGGCACTCGGGCAGCGCGAGGGCCTGGGCGTGATCGTCAGGGCGAGCCCGTGGACCGTCTGCGACCCCGGCGTCACCCCGGTGCTCGCCGCCGCCCTCGCCCTGGACGCCGCCCCGGCGGACCCCCTGGCCTGGTGGACGGCGTACGTGTCGGCGGTCGCGCTCCCGGTCGTGGACCTGTACTTCACCCACGGCGTCGTCCTGGAGCCTCACCTTCAGAACGTGCTCGTCGGCCTGGACGCCGCCGGGACGCCCGTCCAGGCGATCTTCCGCGACCTGGAGGGCGTCAAGCTCGTCGCGGGCCGCCACGACCTCGGCGGACTGCACCCGGCCGTGGCCTCCGCCCTCACCCACGACCCGGCGCGCGGCTGGGCCCGCGTCGTCTACTGCCTGTTCGTCAACCACCTCACCGAGATCGCCGCCGCCCTGGCGGGCCGCGACGACGGGCTGCTGCGGGCGTTGTGGCGGGCCGCCCGCGACCTGCTCGACCGGCAGGCCGCCGAGCTCGGTCGGCCGCTCCCGCTGCGCGACCTGCTGGCCGGGGCGCCGCTGCCCGCCAAGGCGAACCTGCGGGTGCGGTGGGCCAGGGCGGCCGACCGCGGCGCCGGTTACGTCCCGATCGCGAACCCGCTCGCGTGAACGGCGTCCTGGAGCGCGAGCCCGCTCGCCCGGACCGCGTCCTGGAGGCCGCGGCCCGGCTGCCCGCGCTGCCCGCCTACCTCTACGACCTGCCCGCGCTCGACGAGCACGCCGCGTCGGTGCGCGCGGCGCTGGGCGAGGTCGAGCTGTTCTACGCGGTCAAGGCCAATCCCGACGCCGAGCTGCTGCGGGTGCTGTCAGCGCACGTGGACGGGTTCGAGGTGTCGTCGGCGGGCGAGCACGCGCATGTCTCGGCGCTGTTCCCGGGCGCGCGGCTGGCGCTCGGCGGGCCCGGCAAGACCGACGCCGAGCTGCGGCTGCCGCATCACCGGCTGCACGTCGAGTCGCCGTACGAGCTGCGCCGTCTGCTGGCGACCGGGCTGGAGGCGGACGTGCTGCTGCGGGCCAACCCGGACCTGCCGGTCGAGGGGGCCGCGCTGACGATGAGCGGGCCGTTCGGCATGGACGAGGCGGGCCTGGCCGAGTGCCTGCCGCTGTTCACCGACCGGGTACGGCTGCGCGGCCTGCACGCCCACCTGGCCAGCGGACTGGCCGCCGCCCAGCTCCTCCGGCTGGCCGAGGCCCTGCTGGAGACCGGGCATCCGGAGGTGAACCTGGGCGGGGGGATGGGGGTGTCGTACACGTCGGGCGAGCGGTTCGACTGGGCGGCGTACGGCGAGGGGCTGGCCGCGCTGCGGGCCGGACGGCGGCTGCGCGTCGAGCCGGGCCGGTCGCTCACCGCCTACTGCGGCCACTACGTCACCGAGGTCGTGGACGTGAAGCGGGTGCGCGGGCGGGCGTACGCGATCGTCCTGGGCGGGACGCACCACCTGCGCACGCCGGTGACCAAGGGCCACGACCAGCCGTTCACGATCCTGCCCACGGGCGGCCGCGGGCCGGGGGTCACCGACGAGCCCGTGACGTTCGCGGGCCAGCTCTGCACCCCCAAGGACGTCTTCGCCCGGGACGTCGTGACCTCGGTGCGGGTGGGGAACAGGGTGGTGTTCGGCATGGCCGGGGCCTACGCCTGGAACATCTCCCACCACGACTTCCTCATGCACCCCGAGCCCGCCTTCCACCACCTAGGACTCTGAGACCGGCTCCGCCGCCGGGACCGCCTCGATGAGCGCGACCAGCCCGGCGGCGTCGAGCAGGTTCACCGGCCGCACGGTCCTGTTGGCCCGGACGTAGTGGAAGGCCGCGCCCACCTTCTCCAGCGGCACCCCGGCCAGGTGCGACCACGCCAGCCGGTACGCGGCCAGCTGCACCGACGCCGTCCGGGCCGCCTTGCCCCTGGGCGGGACGCCGGTCTTCCAGTCGACCACCTCGTAACCGCCGTCGGGCAGCTCGAACACGGCGTCCATCCGCCCGCGCACCAGCCGGTCGGCGATCATGGTCTCGAACGGCACCTCCAGGTCGACCGGCCGCCGGTCGGCCCACTCGCTCTCCTCGAACCGCTCCTGCAGCTCGGCCAGCCGCACGTCGGCCTCCTCCAGCTCGTCCAGCGGGTCGAGGTCGAAGTCGTCGATCAGCCGCTGCTGGTCCCAGCGGCCCTCCAGCCACTTGTGGAACGACGTGCCCCGGCGGGCCAGCGGCGCCGGCTTGCGCGGCACCGGGCGGCGGATCCTGCGGGCCAGCTCGCGGGGGTCGGTGGCCAGCGTGACCAGCGACGACACCGTCAGCTTGGCCGGCAGCTCGACGGTGGTGGCCGGTCTGCGCCGGTTCAGCTCGCGCTCGCGCAGCAGCAGGTCGGTGTCGCGCTCCCAGGCGCGCAGGCGTTCCTCCTCGAACGGGCGCAGCGGCTCGTCGTCGTCCTCGCCCAGGTTGCCGGCCAGGGCGTCCTCGATCAGCCGGGCCCCGTCGAGCACCGACTCGTAGCGCAGGCCCTCGGGGGTGACCGGCCAGACGGCCTCGGCGGGCTCGGCGAGCAGCGGGTTCGTGGCGCCCTCGGCGAGGTCGCCCGCCCAGTAGGACACCCGGTCGGCCGTGTCGCGGATCTCCAGCAGGAACTCCGACGGCTCCAGCGGCTTGGTGGCGGTGCCCCAGCGGTAGCCGGAGGCGATGAGGTGGTAGTGGGCCCGGGTGACGGCCACGTACGCCAGCCGCCGCTCCTCCATCAGGTCGCGCTCGCGGCACTGCTCGTCGAACGCGGCCAGCTCCTCCTTGCTCAGCCCGCCCAGCCGGGGCAGGTCGGCGGCGTCGCCGCGCAGCGGGTAGGGCAGTTTGCGCGGGTTGTCGGTCCAGCGGCTGTTCATCACCGGCGTGGCCGGGAACACGCTGCCCGTCGCGATCGTGCCCTTCGAGCTGACGAGCTGCGACAGGCCGGGCACGACCACGATCGGCCACTCCAGCCCCTTGGACGCGTGGACGGTCATCAGCTTGACGCTGTTGCTCTCACCCACCCGGCCGGCCTCAAGCCCGAACTCCTCGCTCTCGGCCGCCTGGAGATAGGCCAGGAACGCGCCCAGCGTCGGGTCCTCGGCGTCGCCGGCGAACCTGGCGGCCGCGTCGATGAAGGCGTCGAGGTCGGCCCGCGCGGCGAACGCCGAGACCGTGCCGCTGCGGGCGGCCACCTCGATGTCCAGGCCGAGCCTGCGTTCGACCTCGGTGACCAGGTCGGGCAGCGGCTGGGCGGTGTGGCCGCGCAGCTGGCGCAACTCCTGGGCGAGCGCGACCAGCCGCGTACGGGCCAACGGCGAGAACGACTCCAGCCACTCGGGCCGGTCGGGCAGCTCGTCGAGCGCGTCGACCAGGCTGCCGCGCTCCTCGGCCAGGTCGGCCACCACCTGGTCGAGCGGGTCGTCGGCGCGGTGGCTCTCGCTCAGCTCGCGGGCCAGCTCCCTGGCGTGCTCCCCCAGCACCCGCAGGTCGGCCGGGCCCACCCGCCAACGCGGCCCGGCCATCAGTCTGGCCAGCGCGTCGCCGGCGGTCGCGTCGTAGAGCACGCGCAGGGTCGCCACGATGTCGTTGACCTCGGGCACGGTCAGCAGGCCGCCGAGCCCGACCACCTCGACCGGGATGTCGCGGTCTTCGAGCGCCTTGCGCAGCGCGGGGAACTGCGAGCGCTTGCGGGCCAGGATCGCGACGTCCTGGGGCTGGACGGCGAGCGTCTTCTTGCGCTCCCGCTCGCCCCAGGGCAGGCCGTCGGGCGCGGTCTCCTGGCCGAGGATCCTGGCCACGCCGTCGGCGATCCACTTCGCCTCGTCCTCGGCGGTCTCGTGGAAGGCGCAGGTGACGCGGCCCCGATCGACCCGGTTGGGCCCCGGTACCAGCACGGGGACCTCGCGGGCCTCCATGCGCAGCGGGAGCTGGACGCGGGCGGCGACGTCGAGCACCCGGTCGCCGTTGCGGAAGCTGACGCTGAGCTGGCGGACCGGCGCCTGCTCACCGGCGCCGGTGCGGAAGTCGCGGGGGAAGCGGCGCAGGTTGCCCGCCGAGGCGCCGCGCCAGCCGTAGATGGACTGGCAGGGGTCGCCGACGGCGGTGACCGGATGGCCGCCGCCGTAGAGCGAGCGCAGCAGGACGAGCTGGGCGTGGCTGGTGTCCTGGTACTCGTCGAGCAGGACCACGGAGTAGCGGGACCGTTCGATCTCGCCCACTTCCTTGTGGTTGGCGGCGATCCGGGCGGCCAGCGACATCTGGTCGCCGTAGTCGATGACCTCGCGGCGGCGCTTGAGCCGTTCGTACGCCTCCACCAGCGGCAGCAGCTGCTCCCTGGCCGCCTGCACGCCGACCGGCTTGCGCTGGGCCAGGGTCGTACGGCCGGGCAGCGCGCCCAGCCGGGCCTCCAGCCACTCCCCCATCCGCCGTACGTCGGCCGCGGTGCGCAGGTGCTCCGACAGCTCGCCGGCGAGTTCGAGCAGGGCGGCGGTGACCGAGGGCGGGCCCAGCTCGATCTTGTCCATCGGCCCGTCGTACAGGGCCACCACCCGCGAGGCGAGCTGCCACGACACCGCCGGGGTGACCAGGCGCATGGTGGGTTCGAGCGCCTCGCGCAGGGCGTGGTCGGTGACCAGCCGGGCGGCGTAGGCGTGGTAGGTGGAGACGGTCGGCTCGTTGTCGAGCGCGCCGGGCGCGACCAGGCCCGCCTCGGCGAGCCCGGTCAGGCGCTCCCTGACCCGGACGGCCAGCTCGGCCGCCGCCTTGCGGGTGAACGTCAGCCCCAGCACGTTCTCCGGTTTGACCAGGCCGTTGGCCACCAGCCAGACCACCCGCCCGGCCATCGTCTCGCTCTTGCCCGAGCCCGCGCCGGCCATGACGACCATCGGTTCGAGCGGCGCCTCGATGACCGCGGCCTGCTCGCTCGTCGGCGGCAGGATGCCGAGCTTGTCGGCCAGTTCGACCGGGTTCAGCACACCTGGCCCCCGTTGTCGTTGACCGGGCAGCTCGCCCGCGCCGCGCACGTGCGGCAGCCGTCGTTCACCTTGGCCTGGAAGAACGGGCCCGACATGCCCGTGGCGACCGTGTCGACCAGGTCGGCGGCCCAGCCGGGGTTCCTGTCGTCGGCCAGCGCGCCCTGCCGCTGCTCGGTGGCGGCGTTCTTGCCGGCCGCCTTGCCGAGCTGGACCAGCGCGGCGCCGCCGGGCTCGGTCATGCCGTGCCGGGCGAACGCGCCGAGCAGCGCGGCGAGCTGGTAGACGCCGAGCTGCGGATGACGGTCGAGCTCGCCGGCCTTGGGCTTCGAGCCGCCCGTCTTCAGGTCGATGATCACCGCCCGGCCGTCGTCGTCGCGCTCGACCCGGTCGACCCGGCCCTTGATCTGCACGCCCTCGGAGACCATCGCGACGAACGACTCCTCGATGGCGACCAGCTCGCGCGGGTTGTCCTTCTGCCAGCGCAGGAACTTGCCGATCATCTGCTCGGCGACCTGGCGCTGCTTGCGGTTGTACCAGACGCCGCCGAAGTCGAGCTCGTTCCAGACCTGGTCGAGCCGCTCGCTCAGCACGTCCTCGCCGGGCAGCTCGGTGGCGGCCAGCATGGCCAGCGCGTGGATGACGTTGCCGAGGCCCTGGGCGGTGCTGGTGCCCGCGGCGCCGACCGCCGTCTCCAGGAGCCAGCGCAGGCCGCACTTGGTGAAGCTCTCGACCGCGGACGGGGAGATGTTGACGATGTCGTCCGGCCAGCTCAGCGGGCGGTCGTCGGTGATGGGGGTGAGGGCGTACCAGTCGTTGGGGTGGGCGCCCTGGACCCCGGCTGCGGCCAGGCGGGCGAGCTGCCGCGCGGCGCGGCGCCGGACCTTGGCCGGTCTGGTGGGGTCGGTCACCGCGCTGCGCAGGTCGGCCACCAGCGCCGACATGGTCAGCCAGCGCGCCCGGTCGTCGACCGTCGCCGACTCGACCTCGCCCGGCATCAGCTCCGACAGGAACCGGGAGGGCCGCTCGTCGGTGTCCTCGCCGCCGACCGCCGTGACCACCAGCCGCCGCCTGGCCCGCGTGGCGGCGACGTAGAACAGCCGGCGCTCCTCGGCCAGCAGCTTGGAGGCCAGCGACGCGGCGCTCGGCTCGGCCCCCTCGACCACCTCCACCAGGTCGTCGGCGCCCAGCAGCGACCCGCGCAGCCGCAGGTCGGGCCAGACCCCCTCCTGGACGCCCGCCACGACCACGATGTCCCATTCGAGGCCCTTGGACCGGTGGGCCGTCAGCACCCGTACGGCGTCGCCGTCGGGCGCGCGGTCGGCCAGCGTGTCGCCCGGGATCTCCTGGGCGGCCAGGTTGTCGAGGAACACCTCGGGGCCCGCCTTGGGCATGCGGTCGACGAACTTGGCGGCGTGGTCGAACAGCGCCACCACCGCGTCGAGGTCGCGGTCGGCCTGCGCGCCGCGGGAGCCGCCGGACAGGCTCTGGTCGGACCAGCGCCGGCCCAGGCCGCTGGCGTGCCACACGGCCCACAGGAGGTCTTCCGCGGTGCCCTCCTGCGCGGCGGCCTCGCGGGCGGCGGCGAGCAGCTTGGCGACGCGTTCGGCGGGGACGGCGACGTGCGGCTCGACCCGGGTGAGCTCCCGGACGTCCTGGAGGGCCGCCACCAGCAGCTCGCCGGACGACCGCGCCTCGGCAGGCTCCTCGCCGGTCTCCTCGGCGGCGTCTTCGGCGGCCCCCTCGGCGGCCACGGCCTCGTTCTCGGCTATCTTGAGCGCCCGGCGCAGGCGGCGTACGCCGATCATGTCCGTGCCGCCGAGCGGGCCCGTCAGCAGCTCCTCGGCCACCCCCTCGTCGAGCTGCGCCGGGTCGAGCGCCACCCGCAACATCGTGAGCAGCGGCCGCACCCCCGGCTCCTGGGCGATCGGCACCTCGTCGCCGGCGATCATCGTCGGCACCCCGGCGTTGACCAGCGCCCGCCGCAGCAGCGGCACCTGGCGCTTGGCCGAACGCACCAGCACCGCCATGCGGTTCCAGGGCACCCCCTCGATCAGGTGCGCCCGCCGCAGCGTGTCGGCGACGATCGCGGCCTCCTGGCTGGTGCTGTCGGCCAGCAGGACGCGCACGTCGCCGAGGTCGGCGTCGGCCGTCGGGACCAGGTCACGGTGGCCGTGCCGCTGGTCGTGGTCGGGGGCCGGGGCGATCGGCAGGCGGGCGGCGACCCGGCGGGACGCCTCCAGCAGGTCGGCCCCGCTCCTGCGGCAGACGCGCAGCGCCAGCACCGGCGCCTCGCGCCCGTCGAGCGTCCTGAACCGCTCGGGGAACTTCATGATCCCGTGGACGTCGGCGCCCCGGAACCCGTAGATCGACTGGTCGGGGTCGCCCACCGCGACGAGGTCGCGCCCGTCGCCGGCGAGCTGGCCGAGCAGGTGCTCCTGCGCCGGGTCGGTGTCCTGGTACTCGTCCACGAACAGCACGTCGTGGGCGGCCCGCTCGCGCTCGCGCACCTCGGGCCTGGTCAGCAGCGCCGAGGCGGCCCCGATCAGCTCGGCGTAGTCGTAGGTCTCCTCGGGGTCGAGGTCGAAGCGGTCCTGGTAGCGCTCGTAGAAGCGGCCGGTGGCGATCCAGTCGCTCCTGCCGTGCCGCCGGCCGAGCGCGACCAGCCGCTCGGCGTCGAGGCCGCGCTCGGCGGCCCTGGACAGGAAGTCGCGCACCTCCTCGGCGAAGCCGCGCGTCTTGAGCGCCTCGCGCAGCGACGGCGGCCAGTCGAGCGCGCCGGTCTCCAGCTCGCCGTGGAGCAGCCGCCGGATCTCCAGAAGCTGCTCGGGGCCGGTCAGCAGGCGCGGCGGCGCCTTGCCCTCCAGCACGGACTCGCGGCGCAGGAGCGCGTAGGCGTAGGAGTGGAAGGTCAGCGCCAGGGGCGAGCGGGTGGTGCGCCGCAGCCGGCCGGTGACGCGCTGGCGCAGCTCCTCGGCGGCCTTGCGGCTGAAGGTCAGGATGAGCACCCGCTCGGGGTCGACCCCGCGCCGTTCGATACGCTCGACCACGCTCTCGACGATCGTCGTCGTCTTGCCCGTGCCGGGCCCCGCAAGGACGAGAAGCGGGCCGCTCCGGTGCTCGACCACGGCACGCTGGTGTTCATCCAGCGCAGGAGGCCCAACAGGGCTCCCGCTGCCACGCCGCACCAACCGCCAGGTCTGACCACTCACAGCACTAGATTCCACCAGACCACAGGGACAGATCGTGCCGTCTTGCCCGGCCTCCCCCGCGATCCGCCCACCGTATCGAGGCAAATATCCGAATATCGTGCGACACGCCGAGGCCGGGGTTTCGCCGTGAGCGTCCCGCGGCCTCGGACGATGCAACGATCAGCACGATTGCCCCACACACGCAGCGTTGTCTCTTGTAACGTTGGGTTGATACCCGTGCCTCTGCTGGGGGGTTGGTCACATGCGCTGGCAGGTCCACTCCGAAACGTCGCTCTACGCCGACCAGTGGCTGGACATCCGGATCGCGGATGTGGAGCTGCCCGACGGGCGGCACCTCGATCACCGGCTCGTCCGCACCGCACCGGGCGCGGGCGCGGTCGTCACCGACGAGCAGGACCGGGTGCTGCTGATCTGGCGCCACCGCTTCATCACCGACAGCTGGGGCTGGGAGGTCCCGCTCGGCCAGGTCGACGAGGGCGAGATGCCGATGGTGGCGGCCGCCCGCGAGGTCGAGGAGGAGACCGGCTGGCGTCCGGGGCCGCTGCGCCCGCTGATGTCCGTCCAGCCCACCAACGGCTTCACCGACAGCCTCAACCACATCTACCGGGCCGACTCGGCCACCCACATCGGCCCGCCCAGCGACCCGTGGGAGGCCGAGCGGATCGAGTGGGTGCACCTGTCGGGCATCCGCCGCCTGGTCGAGGCCGGCGAGATCGTGTGCGCCACGACCCTGTCAGCGCTGCTCTACCTGCTCGTCGAGCACCTTCCCGCCCCGCAGCCCCCCTTCGGGTACGACGCCGGCAAGCCCTTCATGCTCTCGGACCTGCCGATCGACCTCTGAGCCGCCCTCAGGAGAACAGGTGGTCGACCACGCGGGCCGTCGCCTTGCCGTCGTCCTTGGGCGCGAACGTGGCCCGGAAGGCGTCGTAGCGGTCGGCGTGCGCGGCGGCCACCTCGTCGATGGAGCGCAGCGCGTCGATCACCTCGGCCGACGTCGGCAGCACCGGGCCGGGCGCCTGTTCGGGCAGGTCGAGGTAGAGCCCCCGCTTGGAGGAGTACTTCGCCAGGTCGTAGCCGTAGAAGACGATCGGCCGGCCGGTGGCGGCGAAGTCGAACATGACCGAGGAGTAGTCGGTCACGAGGACGTCGGTCACCAGCAGCAGATCCGCCATGTCCGGATAAGTCGTGACGTCGTGAGCGATGTCGGGGACGGCGGGCATGGCCTGCATCGGGTGGGCGCGTACCAGGATCTCGTGGTCGGCGCCCAGGGCCTCGCGGGCCTTGGCCAGGTCGAGCTTGACCATGGCGTTCTTGCGGTCGTAGTCGCGCCAGGTCGGCGCGTAGAGCACCACCCGCTTGCCCTCGACCAGCCCGAGCCGCTCGCGGACGGCGGCGGCCCTGGCCTCGCGCTCGGGCGAGTTGAGCACGTCGTTCCTGGGCAGGCCGCTCTCGAGGATCTCGCCCTTGTAGCCGAAGGCCCTGCGCAGCACGGTGGTGGCCCACGGCGACTGCGACAGCAGCACGTCCCAGCCGCGCACCTCGGCCGCCTGCCGGTGCCAGATCGGCGGCCGGGGGTCGCGGGCCATGTGCGGCTGGTCGTTGCCGATGCGCTTGGCCGGGGTGCCGTGCCAGGTCTGCAGCACGACCTGGTCCTCGCGGGCGCGGAACCAGGCGGGCAGGAACGAGTTGGTGACGATGTGGCTGGAGCGGGCCAGCGCGGCGTGGTGCTCGCGGCTGCCCGCCCGCACGGCCCGCGCGCCGCCCGGCGGCACGAACGCGGCGTCCTTGACGATCCAGATGTGCTCGCGGTCGTCGCCCCTGCGCAGCCGCTCCTCGTAGATGGCGCGCACGCTGTCGGCGTAGAGCCGGCCGTCGTTGACGACGTAGACGGTCGCGTCGTGCAGCGGCTCGGTGCGCTGGGCCGGGTAGAAGACGCGGCGCAGCACGTGGGTGCCGGCCACGCCCCGCTCGTCGTTGGGACGCTCCTCCTCGACCGTGATCACCGGCACGTCGAACCGGGTGGAGATCATCCGGTACGCCCGGCCGTCGGCCGTACGCGGCTCCTCGTCGAGCCCCGGCAGGGCGGCGTGGTCCATCCGGAACGGCACGATCTCGCCCGACGGGTGCCGGAAGGACATGTTCCAGCTACCCGCCGCCAGTGGCACGGACTCGCCGAAGCGGTCCATGGACGAGGGCGTCACGCGTACGGAGAAGTCGTCGCCCGACCGCTCCATGGGCAGCGAGTACATCAGCCCCGACCGGTGGCGCAGCGTCAGCACCCGGGGGCCGGGCGCGTCGGGGTAGTTGCCGCGCAGGACCAGCGTGGAGCCCTCCCAGACCGCGGAGGTGATCACGGGCCGGATGCGGTGGGCGGAGACCACGACACGATCGCGCCGGTCGCCGAGCACGGTGATCTCCCGGTCGCCCACCGGGGTGCGCGTCTCGACCAGGTCGGCGAGCATGACGGAGGCCGCCGGATCGCCCTTGGGCTCGACCCAGAGACGCCGCCCGTCCTTCTCCTGGAGCAGCGCGGGCACGGCCAGCCCGATCAGCACCTCGGTGCCGCCGCCGGACGGCGTGAAGTCGGCCGCGATGCGGTGGCCGCCCAGCCTGGCGTGGCCCTTGGTCACGCTGCGGCCGGGCAGGAAGATCTTGAGTTCGAGGCGTTCGTCCTGGACGGACACGCCGGTGAGCTCGGCCCTGTTGGGCTGGAGCACGACCTGGAGCGCGCGGTCGGACGTCCAGACCGGACGGACCCACCAGCCGGGCCGCAGCTTGAGCCCCGCCGGGCGCTCGGGCCTGCCGATGGCCGAGCCGCGCAGCAGGCCGATCGCCCGCGCGCCACGGCTCCAGAAGACGATCTCGGCCCGCCAGGTCGTCGCGTCGGGCACCCCCGGACGGTGGCGCAACCGCCGCCGCACCGCGTGCACCATGCCGCGCACGGCCCCGCGCCAGCGCAGCGGCCAGGGGCTCAGCTCGGCGGTGAAGCCGGACCAGTCGTAGTTGCAGCCGGGCTCGCGGGCCCCGTGGGTGGCCTCGGGCGCGAGCACCCGCCTGGTCCGCATGCGGATCGGCGGCAGCCAGCGCGGCCCGCGCAGCACCACGGTCGCCCAGTTGAACCTGCGGCTCCGGACGGACAGCCCGGCCAGGTAGGCGAAACCGGTGACGCGCAGTTTGCCGTCGACCCACACGATGTCGTCGATGTGGGTCACCGGCACCATGTCGGCGCGGCGCAGCCGGTAGAGGTCGGGCGGCAGCTCGTCGCGGAGGGGCAGGTCGGCGTACCAGCTCAGGCCCTTGCGGATGCGCTTGGACGGCTCGGCGGCCGCGGTGACGACCTTGACCAGCGTCTCGCCGTCGATCAGCTCGTCGTCGGGACGGTGCTCGATCAGGTGGCAGATGACGCGGCGGGCGACGGGCAGGTCGCGCTTGACCTCCGCGGACACGCCGGCCAGGTAGGGGCGGATCAGGGTGAGCAGCTCGCGGCGCCGCGCCGGGCCGCGCTTGACCGCGAGGTCGATGCGCGACCCCAGGGGCCCGCTGAGCAGCTCGGTGTCGAACGCCGCGTCGCGGCCGCCGGGCCCGGCGGCACGCATGACCGCCTCAAGAGGCTCGCCACGATCGCAGAGATCCTGGACAGCCTTGAGGCGGTCGGCGAGCGTGTCGCCGCTGTGGCGCTGGGCTGTGACGCCGGTGGCCATCGTGGAGGCACCGCCTTTCGGGCCTGTCAGTGTTCAGCCCATGGTAATGGGAGTCACATGTCACAGAATCGCCTCAACAGCGAAACCGCAGGTCAGACCCCTTACTGAAAATCCGCTGAACGCCCGTCCCAGCGGGCCCGCCTCATGTCGACGCGTTCGCCGCGCAGCGGGGTGCCCTCCTCCTGCCAGTGGGCCAGGCATCGTCGCAGGTGGTCGGGGGCGGCGCCGCTGCCGTCGGCGTGCACGACCCGCCACCACGGGACGCCGCCGCCCAAGGTGGACATCACCTTGCCCACCTGGCGGGGGCCGCCCTCGCCCAGGTATTCGGCGATGTCGCCGTAGGCCATGACCTTGCCGGGCGGGATGCGCTCGACCAGGTCGAGCACCCGCTCGGCGAAGGGGTTCAGGGGGTCCATGCGGCCGGGCCCGCGTCGATGATCTCCTCGAACTTGCCGATCTCCATCACCGTCCCGCCGGACAGTACCTCGATCACGCCGTCGCGCAGCGCGTAGACCTCGCCGTCCTCGCCCACCAGGCGGGCGCCGAGTGCGGCCGACAGCCGCAGGAGCTGGGCCACCTGCCAGTCGGAGCCGGGCTCGCCCACGACCTGGCCCTGCCAGCGCGCCACCGCGTGCCGGCCGCCGTCGTGGCCGGCCACGATCTCCTCAGATCCGCGCAGCTCGAAACCGGCCGGCGCGATGGCCTTCGCGAGCTCCGCGAAGGCGAGTGGCGACTCGCGCACCACCCGCAGCTCGTATCCCATGACGCGCGACCATAGCGGATCTTTACCCTCCACGCGGACGAAGTACGAGCGGTTCATCACTCCTTGCGCTGATTGAGAACGATGATCGCCCCGCAGAACGTCACCAGCGCGACCAGGACACCGCCTCCGTACAGCCACAACCGCCACGGATCGGCCCCGGGACGGCTGGGCACCGGGGAGTCCTCGCCCCGGCCGAAATGGTCCTTGCCGGCGGCCGCGACGCTGCGCTGCTGCCCGGCCAGGCGCTCGGCGGCGTTGAGCGCGGCCCCCGCGTCCACCACGCCGAACCCGGTGTTGTCGTCGTAGCCCGCGGCCGGACGGCCCCGCGCGCTGGAGGCCAGCGCCTGGGCCACCTGCTCGGGCGGCAGGGCGGGGTAGCGCGACTTGATCAGCGCGGCCACGCCGGCCACGAGCGCGGCGGCCGAGCTGGTGCCGTCGGACAGCTCGTAGCCGCTGGGCCGCTTGACCACGGGCACCTGCACGCCCGGCGCGCCGACGAGGACCGACAGGTTGTCGCTGCTGAACGTGGCCTTCCTGCCCTGCCTGTCGGTCGCGGCGACGCCGATCACGCCCGAGTAGCCGGCCGGGAAGCTCCAGAACGAGGTGCCCTTCTCCTTGGCGTACGGCGTCTGGCCGTCGTTGCCCACGGCGGCCACCAGCACGACGCCCTTGCTCAGCGCGTACGACACCGCCTCCCGCTCGGACCTGACCGGGCCGTAGGAGCCGATCGACATGCTGACCACCTGGACGCCGTGGTTGGCCGCGTACCGCAGGGCGCGGGCCAGCGAGCTCTCGGGCGACAGGGCGTCCGTGGGCGGGAGCAGGTCGAAGTCCGGCTCGTCGTCGGTGACCAGGGGCAGCGACAGGATGCGCGACTCGGGCGCGACGCCGATCAGCCCGTCGTCGGCGCCGGAACCGGCGATCAGCGCGGCCATGGCCGTGCCGTGCCGCCCCGGGCGCACCTCGCGGGCCACCGCGCCCGGGCTCATGTCGGGCCCGGTCGTCACCCGGTCCTTCAGCTCCTTGATCCCGGTGTCCACCGCGCTGTCCACGACGGCGACCGTGACGCCCTTGCCCTTGGTCACGTTCCACGCCTGCTCGACGTTGAGCGCGTCCAGCACCCATTGCTGCTGGTCCCTGACCGGGGCGGCCGTGGGCCCGAGGAGGACGAGCAGCGTGGCCGTGAGCGCCCGTACGGCGGTCAGCACACGTTCCCCTGGGTGCACGGCGGGACCTTGGGGGGATCCGCCAGGAAGTAGGCGATCTGGTTGCCGACGGACTTGGCCGCCGGCCAGAGCTCACTGTGCAGGATCTCCTCCGGGGGGATGGCGGCCCTGGTGCGCCCGTCGGCGTACCCGGCGGTGGAGAAGACGATGTACGGCCCGGCGCCCACCCAGCCGGTGCGCTGGCGCTGCTCGGTGCCGAAACGTTCGGTCACGGTGCCGGGGAAGGCCACGGGCAGCACGCCCACCCGGTCGTCCTGGCCCAGTTGCTCGCTCGCCGACACCCTGGACTCCTCGTCCTTCAGCACGGCCACGCCGACGGTGATGACGAAGGTGGAGGTCTGGTCGACGTACGTGGCGCGCAGCATCGTGACGCACCCGTGGCTGTCGAGGACCCCGGCGACGGAGGCGTCCACGCCCTTGCCGCACTCGGTCTCGGGGGCGATGCCGACCCGTCTGGCGTACTGCTGGGCGCGGTCGAGCCCGAGGTACTTGACCTCCTCGGGGAAGACGCCCGTGGCCGGCCACGCCTGCCAGCGCCTGGCGATCTCCTCCTGCTTGTACTGGTTCTGCTCGGCCGGGGTCAGCGGGCGCGAGCGCGTCTCGTTGAGCAGGCCGATCGTGCCCAGCAGCACCACGACGGCCGACACGGCCACGATGGCGCCGACCAGCACGACGAAGATGCGCCGAAAGCGCATGCCCTGCTGGAGGGCCGCCAGCTCGGCGCGCTCCTTGGCCGCGGTGCGCGTACGGGAGTTCGCCGCCGGCCAGGCACGCACACGTGACCGGCGGCCGGTCGACGCCCCGAGCGGGTTGCTCCCTCCCGGTGTGGCCTCGCCGGCGCGCGGTAGCCCTGAGGTCGACCTACGTGCCTTCACCACCCTGGCCTCGCTCCCGCGTTCGGTCGGTGTCTATTTCGTCCCCGTTAGGCGGCGGATCATGCGTCGTGTGCGTCGTGGTCGCGTCGTACGCGTCTGACCAGGAAGAATATGACTCCCAGCGACGCGAGCGCCCCGGCCGCGGCCCCGGCGGAGACGGCCGCGTAGATCGTCACGCGGCGGCGGTCCCTGGTGGTGACCTTGATGGGCCCGGCCGGGCCGCCCGCCAGGGGCTTGGCGGGGTCCTGGGCCTGCGGGCCGGTCGCGGTCTCGGTGTGCGTGGCCAGGCGGGCGGCCTCGGCCAGGGCTCCGCGGGCGTTGACGACGCCGAAGCCGGTGCCGGTGTCGTAACCGCCGGGCGGCCGGTCGTCGGCGCTGTCGGCGAGCGCCTGGACGACCAGCGGCGACGACATCTGCGGAAACTTCGCCTTGATGAGGGCGGCCACCCCCGAGACGAGCGCGGTCGCCTGCGAGGTGCCCCGGCCCACCCAGTACTCGTCGCCGGGCCCCGCGCCCATGATGTCCACGCCCGGCGCGGCCACCAGCACCGAGGAGTTCCAATTGGAGAACGTCGCCCGGCGCAGCCGCCGGTCGGTGGCCCCCACCGACACCACGCCGGGGAAGGACGCCGGGTAGGAGTAGGGCGCGAAGTCCCCGCCGGTCTTCCTGTCGCCGTCGTTGCCGGCCGCGGCCACCAGCACGACGCCCCGGGAGATGGCGTACCGGATGGCGGCCCGTTCCTCCTTGGTCGCGAGCTCCTTGGAGATCGACATGTTGATGACGTCCGCGCCCTCGTCGACCGCGTAGCGGATGCCCCTGGCCACGACGTCCTCGAAGCGCTCGGCCGAGTTGAACTCCCTGAACCCCGGCTCCTCGTCCTCCAGGATGACGCGTACCGACAGGATTCCGGCCTCCGGCGCGACGCCGATGACGCCCTGCCTTCCGCCGGGCCCGTGGCCGTGCCCGGCGATCAGCGAGGCCATGTACGTGCCGTGCAGCCGCCGTGGCGCGACCCCCGGCGGGTTCGCGCCCTCGGTGAGGTCGCGGCCCACGGTCACCGAGCCGGCCAGGTCGCGGTGGGCCGGATCGACCCCGGAGTCGAGCACGGCCACGGTGACCCCCGCGCCCTTGCTGGTGCGCCAGGCCGCGGGCAGGTCGAGCGTCTCGATGACCGCCCGCTGGCCGCCGCGCACGTCGTCGTCGGCGAAGGCGGGCAGGACGGCGGGGGTTGCGGAGACCACCACCCCGGCCAGCGCCGTCGCCGCGCCGCGCCTCAGCACCGCCACTCCTCGGCCGCGCAGTCGGGCATCCTGGGGGTGCTCAGGTCGAGCAGCACGCGTTCGGACAGCTCGGTGGCGAAGGCGAAGATGGCCGGTCGTGACTCGCCGGCCGTGCTCGCGGGCCGGCCGTCCACCTGGCCCGCCGTGGTCAGCACCACGTACGGCCCCGCCTGCCGCACCGACCCGGCCTGCCGCATGGACGACGTGAACCGTTCGGCGACCGTGCCCCTGAAGGCCAGCGGCCGCACCCCTGGCACGGGCTTGCCGTTGTCGGCGAACGCGCTCCTGGCCCGGACGGCGCGCGACTCGTCGGGCAGCGCGACCACGCCGACGGTGACGAGCACCCCGCGCAGCGCGTCGATGTAGGTGGCCCGCAGCACGCCTCTGCATCCCGCCTCGCGCAACGTCCTGACCGCCTTCACGTCGAGGGACTCCGCGCCGCAGCCGGTGTGCGGCGAGATGCCGATGCGCTCGGCCCGTTCCTGCCCGCCCTGCTCGGCCGCGTACGGCAGGGCCGCCGGGAAGACGCGCCCGGCGGGCCAGGCGCGCCAGCGTTCGGCGACCTCCCGCGTGGCGGCGGCCCGCAGCTCGGACGCGCTCGGCCCGCGGGTCAGCTCGGTGCCCGCCGCGCTCCCGGCCACCCCGGCGGCCACCGCGCAGACCAGGGTCAGCGCGGAGGACACCACCAGAGTGGGCCAGGGGCGGGCGTGGTTCACGACACCGACCTTAAGCGCCTCGGCGGACGGTTCCCCGGAAAACGCCTCAGTAGCTGGGCAGGCTGGGGTCGACGGTCTTGACCCAGCTCAGCACCCCGCCGCCGACGTGCACCGCGTCGGAGAAGCCCGCGTTCTTGACGATCGCGAGCGCCTCGGCCGAGCGGGCGCCCGACTTGCAGTGGAGCACGATGCGCTTGTCCTGGGGCAGCTTCTCCAGGGCCGAGCCGTTGAGGAACTCGCCCTTGGGGATCAGCGTGGCGCCCGGGATGGAGACGATCTCGTACTCGTTGATCTCGCGGACGTCGACCACGTAGATGTTGTCGCCCTTGTCCATCATGGACTTGAGCTCCTGCGCGGTGATCGTGGAGCCGCTGGCGGCCTGCGCGGCCTCGTCGGAGATCGCGCCGCAGAACGCCTCGTAGTCCTCGAGCAGCTCGGTGACCGTCGGGTTCTTGCCGCACAGCACGCACTCGGGGTCCTTGCGGACCTTGACGTCCCGGTACTTCATCTCCAGGGCGTCGTAGATCATCAGCCGGCCGACCAGCGGGTCGCCGATGCCCGTCAGCAGCTTGATGGCCTCGTTGACCTGGATCGAGCCGATCGACGCGCACAGCACGCCGAGCACGCCGCCCTCGGCGCACGACGGCACCATGCCGGGAGGCGGGGGCTCGGGGTAGAGGCAGCGGTAGCAGGGCCCGTGCTCGGCCCAGAACACGCTGGCCTGACCGTCGAAGCGGTAGATCGAACCCCACACGTACGGCTTGCCGAGCAGCACGGCGGCGTCGTTCACCATGTAGCGGGTGGCGAAGTTGTCCGTGCCGTCGACGATGAGGTCGTAGGCGGAGAAGATCTCCATGACGTTCTCGGTGGTCAGGGTCGCGTTGTGGACGACGACCTCGACCAGCGGGTTGATCTCGCGGACCGACGCCGCGGCGCTCTCGGCCTTCGGCCTGCCCACGTCGGACTGGCCGTGGATGATCTGGCGCTGCAGGTTGGACTCATCGACGACGTCGAAGTCGATGATGCCGAGGGTGCCGACACCCGCCGCCGCCAGGTACATCAGGGCGGGCGAGCCCAGGCCGCCGGCGCCCACGCACAGCACCTTGGCGTTCTTCAGCCGCTTCTGCCCGGCCATCCCGACATCGGGGATGATCAGGTGGCGCGAGTAGCGGCGCACTTCGTCTACGGTCAGCTCTGTGGCCGGCTCGACCAGCGGTGGCAACGACACGTTCTACGCTCCCGTTTCAGGGGGTCACATCTCTAGCTGAAACCTACTCGGCGAGTGGGGCATTCCCCAATCTCGTCTCACCGATCAGACGGCGTGCCTCCGCGGCCACCACTCGCGGCATCTCCATCATCGCCACGTGGCCCGCCGTCGGCAGCAGCACGAGCCTGACCTGCCGGAACGTACGGGCCGCCTTCGCCGCCATGGCCGGGCGCACCAGACGGTCGTGCCGGCCGTGGACGATGAGGGTCGGCGCCTCGACCTTGGCCGCCTGACGCCACAGGGTGTCCTCGCCCCGCCGGAAGTACTCGGCCACGATGCCCCTCGCCGAACCGATCATGGCCTCGCCCGCGTACGGGACGTCGTCGCGCCGGCGCAGCTCCTCGACGGCGTCGGCCAGGCGGACGGGGTGCACGGCGTTCATGTTCGCCCAGACCATGGCGAAGGAGGCGTTGATGCGCTGCTCGGCGGGGAGCAGGCGCAGCTTGCCCGCGACCCACTCGCCCACCCTGGGCACGGCGGCGGCGGCCACGCGGACCGGGCCGTACCTGGGGAGCAGGTCGGGCAGGGCGGGCGAGACCAGCGTGAGCGAGCGGACCAGGTCGGGCCGTGACGCGGCGACCCGTACCGCGACCGCGCCGCCCAGCGAGTTGCCGAACAGGTGGGCCGGGCCGGTGTGCTCCAGCAGCCCGATCACCGCGGCGGCGTGGCCGGCCACGGTGTAGTCACCGTCCTCCGGCGCCGGTGAGAAGCCTGCGCCGGGCAGGTCGAGGGCGTGGCCGGTGACGGTGTCCTTGAGCTCGTCCATGAGGTCGGTCCAGTTGGTGGCCGAGCCCGCCAGCCCGTGGACGAACACCGCCTGCTCGGCGGGGCCGTCTTCGGGGGTGGATCGCACGTACACCGAGCCGATCATGCGTCCCGGCCAGTGAGGGATCGGCTCCGCCGCTGTCATTACGTCCTCCTCGTCGCTCTTCCACGATAACCAGCGCGCTCAGGCGGGCTCTGCATTCCGTGACTATCAGAGCATCGATGGACATACGGGACGCAAGCGGGTGTCGTGCCTCTCCAGCCGCATCGGTGGGCACGTCCGCGCGGGCGGACATGTGGGACCAGCCCCGAAATTTCCGCTCATAGAGATCTAATGGATCTCTTGGCAGCTTAAGTGTGCGGCAAAAGCTGTCTGTCACCGTTTACCGGGGTCAGTACGGGTAAGCATCAGAAGCGGATACAGTGCGCGACTCACCGGACACTCTCCGTCAGCTATCGGAAGGTCGCGGCCACTGGAATTCCATCGGGGAAGCGTCATGGCGTTCCCCGAACGATCCCGACGACAGCATCGTCCCGCTTTTCTCATGTCCGGCGCATCGGTGTGCCGCGGCGAGCATTTTCAGCGAGCCGTCAATACACGCATGGCCGCCGCCTGTCGGCGCGTATGGCCATGCCGTCATTCCATGAGAAAAGCGCGGGCGGTGCTGCCGGAACCCGATGTGATGGGCACTCCGTCATATGTACATAATCGGACATATCATGGCATTTCATTCGATAGAGCTGTAATGCAAGCAATAAGATTGCTAATGCATAGCAAAATAGGGCCACTCCTGTTTGTTGTAGCTCTGTCCCGGAAATGACATTTCACGGATGGCTCATCAGCTAGTCGTTCAAGACCTGTTTCCGGGTCTCTCGGGAACGTCGAGAACGGGGCAACCAATCCTTTAGGGGGAAAACGCAATGCCCAAGCTCAAAAGTGTTATCGCAGGTCTCGCCGTCAGCACCGCGCTGACCGGCGGCGTGGTCAGCCTGGGCGCGACGACCACCGCCAACGCGAGCACCGCCAACAACGTCACCAGCCCGACGACCCTCAGCTGGGGCGATGGGGACGGCCACGGCTGGTGGCACCGTCGCCACCACCGCTGCAACAGGAACCGCCACGGCTGGGGCGGCGGCTGGGGCGGCGGCGGCTGGGGCTGGGGCGGCGGCTGGGGTGGCGGCTGGCGCCGGCACCGCGGCGGCGGCGTCTGCGTCAGGATCTTCAACGAGAACACGAACGACAACGTCGAGACGAGAACCAACAACGAGCTGCGCGAGAACCGCGAGAACCGTTGGAACCGCGAGAACTGATCGCTCGGGGATGGCGCCCGTGATCCATGGATGGTCGCTCTTCACGGCGAAGTGAATTCGACCGGCGAGTACTGGGCTCCCAGGAAGTGACCGCACCCGGACATTGCGGGGCCGCCTGAGATCCCATTCTCTTCTGTCACCGCGGCAATTCCCGGTGAGGGCTCCACTGGCATTCTGCCGGTGGAGCCCTCACTGCGTTTTCCCTCAAATGCGCGCTCCGCCCACCCCCTCGCCCTACCGAGTCCGAAATGTCCGATTATGCACCATGATGCGCCATAGTGTCGGACAAGAGAGGACAATGTCCGTTTGTGGGGTATTCGGTGGGATATATCCCTAACATGGATGTTCGCTAGCGGGCATCCACGCCGCTCCAACAGAAATCCAGAAGGCTCGGATTTCGCGGAGCGACGAGTACGGGGCAATCAATCCTTTTAGGGGGAAACACAATGCCCAAGCTCAAAAGTGTTATCGCAGGGCTCGCCATGGGCACCGCGCTGACCGGCGGTGTGGTCAGCGTAGGCGCGGCGACCACCGCCACCGGGGCCAACGCCGCCAGCGTCACCGGCTCGGCCACCGCGGCCACCCTCGCCGGCTGCTTCCGGGAGACCCGGTGCGGCTGGGGCGGCTGGGGCCGCAGCTGGGGCAACCGCTGGGGTGGCGGCTGCCACCGCCGCTGCGGCGGCGGCTGGGGCTGGGGACGCGGCGGCGGCTGGGGCTGGGGACGCGGTGCCGGCTGGGGCTGGCGTCGTAACAACACCCCCCGGGTCCGCGTCGTCATCCACAACACGAACCACAACAGCAACCACAACAACAACAACGTGCAGCGGCACGACGACCGCGAGCACAACGACAACTAGGCGGGAGGTCTCACCCGGTGAGAGCCCGCTCAGCGAGAGCCTCGCCTGAGAAGTGAGACCACGCCGACACGGAGGAGTGCCCGCATCCGGCCGATCCCGCTCTCGACGGAGAGCGGGGATCACCCCCCGGATGCGGGCACTCACCTTGTCTCCCGCCCTCCCCGCCCTACAGACGCCCCCCCAAGGGCCTGCCCTACAGGAGGCGTCACCCGGTCCCGAGACCGTACGGACAAGAAGGTGAGACGAGTGAGTGCCCGCACTCCCTGCCGAGAGCTCGTTCTCAGGAGGAACGAGGGTTCGGCGGAATGCGGGCACTCAGTTGCGCGATCGTGGTTCGCGCCCCGGATTCAGAGCCTCTGGTCAGCGCCAGTCACGCTCGACGTCGTCGTCAGCGCGAACCTGCTGACGAGCGTCACGCGCGAGCACGTCGTGGTTCCGGTTCCGGTTGACGATGATGATGCGGATCCGAGGGAGCCGGTGGCGACGCCAGTTGTTGCGCCAGCCCCAGCCGCCGCCGCACCAGGAGCGACGGAAGCAGCCGGACAGAGTGGTGGTGGTCGCCGCGGCGGTGACGTTGGTGGCGGCTTCGGCGCTGGTGGCCGTGGTCGCCGCACCGAGGGCGATCATTCCGCCGCTCAGCGCCGTGCTCATGGCGAGGCCTGCGATAACACTTTTGAACTTGGGCATTGCGTTTCCCCCTAATGGTTTGGATGCCCCGTTGATCGACGCTTCCGGATTCCCAGGAAACGACGTGGACGGTATGGCTTGCCTTGCCTGCCATCCATGACCTTGATATATCCCCATGTATGGCCAGCAAACCGCAATTGTCCACTTTTGCCGGTAGGCACAGATTTGCATGGTAAGTCGCGCTGGAAACGCAGGTGAGGGCTTCCCGGCCGATGCCGATGAAGCCCTCACCAGAATTTCCGAAGGGACGGAGAGAACGATTCCTCCAGCGCGCCGGCCGCGATTCAGACCGTTGTCCGAGCCCGGTACCCGGTGGTCGAATTCAGCGCGGCGCCGCCTTCATGAGGACGACGGTTCCCTCCCCGTTCGTCAGCCCCAGTCGTCGCGGTCGTGGTCGTGGTCGCGGTGGCGGATGAGAGGCTTCACGTCCTCCCGCTCCGTCACCCGGTTACGGTTGAAGTTGCGGTTGTGGATGCTGACCTTCACCTTGCCGACGCGGTTGCCGTGGCGGCGCCAGCCCCAGCCGCCACCGCCCCAGTTACCCCAGCCACCGCCGCCGCCCCAGCCCCAGCCGCCGCACCGCGACCTGCGGAAGCAGCCGGCCTGGAAGCTGGTGGACGTGACGACACCGGCGCTGGTGGCGGCGTCGGCACTGGTCATGGTGGTCGCCGCACCCAGCGCGACGACACCGCCGCTCATGGCCGTGCTGACGGCGAGGCCTGCGAGAATACTCTTGAGCTTGGGCATTGCGTTTCCCCCTAAAGGATTGGTTGCCCCGTTCTCAACGCTCCCCGGTTGCCAGGGAACTGCCCTTGGACGACCTGTGATGAGCCATCCGTGAAATGTCATTTCCTGGACGGGGGCATGGCAACACAGAACCGCCGCCTTTTTGCTATGCATTAACAGCCTTATTGCTTGCATTAAACAATTATTGACTGATATGCCATGATATGTCCGAATCTATCATGATCACTGGAGACGGGTCGGCCGAGCGGAGTCTGGGGGGATCCGGAAATCCGACACCCCTCTCCAGCGGCGAGGCCCAGCCGATTCACGGCGGGCAATTGGTGCCACTTATTGCGATATGAAGATAATGTCCGCTTTATGGCTAATGAGAGTTATGTGAGCCCGAGACGCTGTGCCCATCTCCGCATCAACACGCCCGCAAGCCGTAGAACCCGCAGGGCCGCAGAACCCACAGGGCCGCAGAAGCTGCAAGGCCGTAGAACCCGCTGGGTTGTAGAAGCTGCAGGGGCGTAGAAGCTGGGAAGCCGTAGAGCCCGCAGGCCGTAGATGCCAGGGGGCGGTGGGGGCAGCCGAGGTCAGGGGCTCGTCAGCACGTCAGCCCTGGAGCACTCGGACCCCTTCCAGCGGCGCAGGTCGGCGCCGTGCCGGTGGTGGCCGCCTCCTTCGCTGTCGCGATCTCCGTCGCCCTCCGCAACCCCACGGACAGGCGGGCGTCCACCACGGCGCGGGCTGACGCTGCACACGAAGGTGGGAATCGCGCGTGAGGGCAGGATCCTGCGTGAGGACGGGGATCACCATCGGCCCGGCCCTACTCCCCGCCTCCTCTCCCAACCAGGCCGACAGGCACCCTCATCGGCCGGCACCTCAACTGGCGGGTGACCCTCGCCGCCGTCGCCGTGCTCACCGCCACCACCGCCCGGGTTCTATATGCCGCTTCTGACGCCGCACACGTCCTCCGGCCGGTTCGCCTCGGCCGTTGCCGGCTCCCCCAGCGGGCAAGCGCCATGTGTTCGCCGGATGGGCCCCTGCTTGCCAGCCGCTCTGCCCCTCCTAGAGGGTGATCGCCGTCTTCAGCTCCCGACGCCGCCGAGCAGACGACGTCGGCGGGTTCACCCATGAGACGGTGCCGCCCTCACGGAATTGGGCAGCCGGTCACCCCACGCCCTCGCCGACGGGTCTGCCGACCGCGCCGATCCTCACGGTGGTCGGGCGGATGTGCCCACGGTGAGTTGGGGGCGTACTGGCAAGGGGAACGCAGGCGTACTCGCGGTGGGCCGACGGCTGGTCAGGCGGACTTGCGGGCCTTGCGCTTGGGTGGGGCCTTCTCCTCTTCCTTGGCCTCCTTGGCCTCCTTGGCCTCCTTGGCCTCCTTGGCCTCCTTGGCCTCCTTGGCCTCCTTGGAGGACTTGCCGCCCGCCGCCTTCTTCGGTTTGGCCGGTTCCCCGGTCCGCTCCCGCTTCGCCGCCTCGACGCTGGCGCGCAGGGCCGCCATGAGGTCCACCGCCGGCCCCGCCTCTTCCTCCTCAGGCGCCGCCACGACCTCCTTGCCCGCCACCTTCGCCTCGATCACCTGCTGCAACGCCTCGCGGTACGTGTCGTGGTACTCGCTCGGGTCGAAGTCCGACTCCATCGTGGTGATCAGCGACTCGGCCATCTTGAGCTCCTGCGCCCGGACCTCGATGTCCTCCTCCAGGAACTCGAAGTCGGGGGCGCGGATCTCGTCCGGCCACAACATGGTCTCCAGGACGAACACCCCGTCCCGTACGCGCAGGGTGGCCAGCGACTCCCGCTGCCGCAGCGCCACCTTGACCACGGCCACCTGCCCCGAGCTCTCCAGGGCGTTCCGCAACAGCACGTACGGCTTCGCGCCCTGGGCGTCGGGCTCCAGGTAGTACGACTTGGCGAAGTAGATGGGGTCGATCTGCTCGGCCGGGGTGAACTGGAGGACGTCGATCCTGCGCGACGTGCTCAGCGGCAGGTCCTCGAAGTCCTCGTCGGTGAGCACCACCATCTCGCCCGAGGCCAGCTCGTACCCTTTGGCGATGTCCGCGTACGGGACCTCCTCGCCGTCGACGGTGCACACGCGCTTGTAGCGGATCCTGCCACCGTCCTCCCGGTGGACCTGGTGGAAGCTGACGTCTTTCTGCTCGGTCGCCGAGTACAGCTTCACCGGGATGGTGACCAGCCCGAAGGAGATCGCGCCCTTCCAGATGCTGCGCATGGGCACTCCTCAGCAGTAGCGGGCTCACCATATGGGCACATACCCGTCATGGGGCAAGGAATGCCATACCCGGTTGAACCAATGCTGGCCGTACCTGGGGAACTACCCTCCGATCGTGACCGGTACGGCCTGGAGGTCAAGTGGGACGGCATCCGCGCGCTCGTACACCTCACCGACGGACTGAGGGTGACCGGACGGCACGGCGTGGAGTACACCCGGCGATACCCAGAAATTTCGGGGTTCGGGGTTAAGAACGCCGTCATCGACGGCGAAGTCGTGGCCCTGGACCGGCGAGGCAGGCCCAGTTTCGTCCGGCTCCAGCATCGTATGCACCTGACCGATCCCGAACCGGCCGTGCTGGAGCTCTACCCCGTCACGTACATGCCCTTCGACCTGCTCTGCCTGGACGGCAGGCCGCTGTTCGACCTGCCCTACCGCGACCGGCGCGCGCTCCTCGACGAGCTGGACATCGGCGCGCCGCCGTACTTCCCCGGGGACTCCGACCTGCTCACCGCCACGCGGGAGCAGGGCCTTGAGGGCGTGGTGGCCAAGCACCTCGACTCGCCGTACCGGCCGGGCGTGCGCTCGCCGTGGTGGATCAAGGTCAAGCACCTCAGCACGAGGGACGTCGTGATCGGCGGCTGGAAACCCGGCAAGGGCCGCAGGGCGAACGGGATCGGCTCGCTCGTCATGGGCGTCTTCACCGGTGAAGGGCTGACGTACGTCGGCCACGTGGGAACCGGGTTCACCGACGCCATCCTGGACGACCTCCACCAGGCGCTACAACCTCTGGAGATCCCGCGCAGCCCCTTCACGAACGCGGTCCCGTGGGGAAATCGGTGGGTTAGGCCCGATCTCGTCGGGGAGGTGGGCTACACGATGTGGACCGACGAGCTGCGGCTGAGACATCCGGTCTGGCGCGGACTGCGTGCCGACAAGGTCCCCGCGGAGGTGACGTTGTGAAGAAGGTGCCGGTCAGGGTCGACGGGCGCGAGCTGACGCTGAGCAACCTGGACAAGGTGCTCTACCCGGAGATCGGCTTCACCAAGGCCGAGGTCATCGACTACTACAGCCGCGTGGCCCCCGTCCTGCTGCCGCACCTCGCGGGCCGGCCCCTGACCGTCAAGCGTTACCCGAACGGCGTCACCGGACAGTTCTTCTTCGAGAAGAACGCGCCCGAGCACACCCCCGACTGGGTCAGGAAGGTCAACCTGCCCGCCCCCGGCAGCACCAAGAACCGCGGGACCATCGACTTCGCCGTGGTCGAGGACCTGCCGACGCTCGCCTACTACGCCAACCTGGCCGCGCTGGAGCTGCACGTGCCGCAGTGGCGCGTGGACGATGACGGCACGGCGCTGCCGCCCGACACGCTCGTGTTCGACCTGGACCCGGGCGCGCCGGCGACCATCGTGGAGTGCTGCCGTGTGGCGCTCGTGCTGCGCGAGCTGCTGAAGGACGAAGGGCTCACCGCCAGGCCCAAGACCAGCGGCAACAAGGGCATGCAGCTCTACGCCGACTGGGACTGCCGCGAGGAGCCCTCCGCGTACGCCAAGAAGCTGGCCCAGACCCTGGAGAAGGAGCACCCGAAGGAGATCGTCAGCGTCATGGCCAAGAAGGCCAGGCCGGGCAAGGTGTTCATCGACTGGAGCCAGAACAATCCGTCCAAGACCACCGTGGCGCCGTACTCGCTGCGGGCCAGGGAGCGGCCGACGGTCTCGACGCCGCTGCTGTGGAAGGAGGTCGAGGGCTGTGAACACCCCGATGACCTGGTGTTCACCGCGCCTGACGTACTCGCCAGAGTGGAGAAGCACGGCGACCTTTTCGGCCGGGCGTAGTCTGGACCCGTCCACACCAAGAGGGGGACCGAGATGTCGGAAATGGACACCCGCGGGGACGAGAATGTCTACGACGAGGAGGAGGAAGAAGAGGAATTGTCGCCGGAGACGCCCGAGGCCGACGCCGCCGAGCAGCATCGCGAGGTCCGGCAGCAGGCCGGCGGGGCGCGCCGCGAGGTCCCGCTCGACGCCGACCCCGCCGACGCCGCCGACCAGGACCGCGTCGTCGATTATGACGACGACGACTACCGCTGAGCCACGGGCCACCCGCCAGACCGAGCGTGTATGACGATGACCACCGAGGTGTCGACCGGCCGCACGTAGGATGTCGGCACAGTTCGCTGAGAGACCAATGGAGACCCGCGTGACCGCAACCCCGGACGCGAAGCCCCGGGGCACCCGGCTGCCCCGACTGGCCCGACGCCGGCAACTGCTGAGCGCCGCGCAGGAAGTTTTCGTGGAGAACGGCTACCACGCGGCCGCCATGGACGAGATCGCCGATCGGGCCGGTGTCAGCAAGCCGGTGCTCTACCAGCACTTCCCCGGCAAGCTGGAGCTCTACCTCGCGCTGCTCGACCTGCACGTCGACGACATGGTCAACCGGTGCCGCGAGGCCCTGGCCTCCACCCACGAGAACAAGCTGCGGGTGCAGGCCACGTTCAGCGCGTTCTTCGACTTCGTCTCCACGCAGGGAGAGGCGTTCCGGCTCGTCTTCGAGTCCGACCTGCGCAACGTCGCGCCCGTGCGCCAGCGGGTGGAGCGGTCCCTCCAGGAGTGCGCCGAGATGGTCAGCGCGGTCATCCAGGAGGACACCGGCTGCACCAGCGACGAGGCCCACCTGCTCGGCGTCGGCCTGGTCGGCATGGCCGAGGTGAGCGCCCGCTACTGGGTCACCGCGCAGGGCTCGATCCCCAAGGACGCGGCCGAGCAGCTCATGGCGCGGCTCGCCTGGCGGGGGATCAGCGGTTTTCCGCGTACGGCATAACCCGTTCGCTGGGCGCGATCATTCACCGTCTCCGGGCCTCGGAGCGGCGACGATGGGACTGAGCGCTAGCCCAGTCGACTAGGGAGCCACGATGGAAGTCAAGATCGGCGTACGCTCCGTACACCGCGAACTCGTTGTCGAGACCGACCTCTCCGCCGAGCAGGTCGAAGAAGAGATCAGGAACGCGCTGTCGGTCGATCGCGGCGTGTTCGCCATCACCGACGTCAAGGGCCGGCGCGTGGTCGTGCCGGTGGCCTCGTTGGGGTTCATCGAGATCGGTGAGGACGAGTCCAGGCCGGTCGGCTTCGGCGGCACCCTCTAACCCCCACCAGGGGTACGGCCAACCGCCGTACCCCTCACGAGGCCCACGGCACCCCTCACCACGCCCCCCAGGGGACCCATCACCTTTGACGTGAGGGGAGCCGAGGTCAGGGGTGGCCGGGGTGGTCGCGTGGGTCCGTGAGCCGGCAGCCTCGGGCGGGGCGGCGCCGGTCGGCGTCATCCTGTTTCGGCTCGCCCGTCGGACACTCAGCGCTCCCCCTCCGCAACACAGCGCGCGAGGTCCAGCGATTCGGCCCACATCTCGTCAAGGAACTGCCGTAGCGGCGCGAGGCCCTCATGTCTGGCACGTTACATCCCTTTTGTACCCTCGCACCCCTCCACGACCAGACCGGCATCTTCAACATCTGCAAGCCGCATCGAAACGCTCGACGCCCCGGCCCGCGAGCAGCTCCCGCCGGGCGACCAGCTTGAGCATCGTCCGCCCCCCTCGATCCCGTACGGCGGGCGGTCCGGCCACCGAGCACCTCGTCATCGACGTCCACCGTCGGCTCCCTCCTCGGACGCCACAAGCTCTCGTGAAGGTCGATGGGGGAGCTAGATGCCGAGCGCGGCCATCCGCTTGTTGTGCGCCTCCGTCAGGGTCGCGAAGAGGCGTGAGATGTCGGCCGCCTCCCCGCCGGCCGCCTTGGCCGACTCCACGAGCAGCATCGCCAGCTCCGGCCGCGCCGCCGCCACCTGCTGCCCCTGGCTGAGCGCCTCGCCGACGAGCCGCCGGGCCCACAGCGCCAGCCGTCCGCCCGCCGTCGGATCGGCCTCGATCCCCGCCCTGACCCGCTCGACGGCGAACTGCGACCGCGCCTCGTCGACCAGCACCTCGTCCACCAGCTTGCCGATCGACGGTTCCAGGTGCCGGGCGGCCTCGCGGTAGAAGTCGAGCGCGATCCCGTCCCCCACGTACGTCTTGACCAGGGCCTGCAGCCAGTCGGCCGGCCGGGTCTGGGCGTGCCAGGCGTCCAGGGCCGTCACGAAGGGCGTCATCGCCTGCTCCGGATCGGCCCCCAGCTCGGCCAGGCGGTCGCGCAGCAGGCGGAAGTGGGCGTACTCGGCCGCGGCCAGCTCGCTGAGCGCGGCGCGGTCGGCGAGCGAGGGCGCCAGGGTGGTGGCGTCCTCGGTCATCCGGGCGTACGCGCTGAGTTCCGCGTAAGCTAGAACACCGAGCAGGTCGACGACTCCAGGAGACTCCTTCATGGGGGCAGCGTACTTCGCTGAATCTTCGGGAACATAAGCGAGCTCGGCCAGCGTTGTGGTATCGAGTACACTGCTCTGTGAAAGTGCGACCGCACTGTGTTAGTTCGGGGGATTCCCCCGATAACCCCCGATTCCCCGGGTGCGCGGTCGCGATGACGCGAGAGGGCTGGCTCTACCGCGAGGACCCACGTAACGGGGGCTGTTTTCCGCCCGTCGGTCCCGGCAGGCCCGCCTTCATTTGAGACTGAGGCAGGCCACGCTGACGACTTTCCGAGACCTCGGAGTCACACCAGAAATCGCCGATGCCCTCGAGACCGAGGGTATCGTCACACCGTTCCCCATCCAGGAGATGGCGCTACCGCTCGCCCTGAGCGGCCAGGACCTCATCGGCCAGGCGCGCACGGGTACGGGCAAGACCTACGCGTTCGGCATCGCGATGCTCCAGAGCATCGGCAAGCCGCGCAAGAACCGCAAGAAGCCCCGCGGGCTGGTCGTCGTGCCGACCCGTGAGCTGGCCGTCCAGGTCAGCGAAGACCTGGTCACCGCGGCCGGCAAGCTCGGCTCCCGGGTCCTGACCGTCTACGGCGGCCGGGCGTACGAGCCGCAGATCGAGGCGCTCAAGGCCGGGGTCGACGTCATCGTCGGCACCCCGGGCCGTCTGCTCGACCTGGTCAAGCAGAAGCACCTCGACCTCAGCCAGGTCACGTCCCTCGTGCTCGACGAGGCCGACCGGATGATGGACCTGGGCTTCCTGCCCGACATCGAGCGGATCTTCAAGCTGATCCCCGCGGAGCGGCAGACGATGTTGTTCTCGGCCACCATGCCGGGCGAGATCGTCTCGCTGTCCCGCAAATACCTCAACCGTCCCACCCACGTACGCGCGGAGATGGAGAGCGGCGAGGGCGAGGCCACCCCGCAGGTGCGTCAGATCGTCTGGCGCGCCCACCGGATGGACAAGATCGAGATCGTCGCCCGGCTGCTCCAGGCCGAGGGCCGCGGGCTCACCATGGTCTTCTGCGAGACCAAGCGGGCCTGCGACATGGTCGCCGAGCAGCTCGACACGCGTGGTTTCGCGGTCGCGGCCGTCCACGGCGACCTCGGTCAGGGCCAGCGCGAGCAGGCGCTGCGGGCCTTCCGGGCGGGCAAGATCGACGTGCTGGTGGCCACCGACGTGGCGGCCCGCGGCATCGACATCGACGACGTCACCCACGTGGTCAACTACGACTGCCCCTCCGACGACAAGACCTACGTGCACCGCATCGGCCGTACCGGCCGGGCCGGGCGCACGGGCATCTCGGTCACCTTCGTGGAGTGGGAGGAGCTGACCCGCTGGAAGATGATCAACCAGATGCTCGGCCTCGACTTCGCCGAGCCGGAGGAGACCTACTCCACCTCACCGCACGTCTACACCGAGCTGAACATCCCCGCGGGCACCAAGGGCGTCCTGCCGCACGCGAGCCGTTCGCGCGCGGGGCTGTCGGCCGAGCGCATCGAGGACCTCGGTGAGACCGGCCGGGCCCGGACCCGCGGCGGCAACCGCCGTCGCGAGGAGCGGGAAGAGCGCGAGGAGCGCCCGGCCCGCGCCACGCGCCAGCGTCGCCGCACCCGCGGCGGCAGAGAGCTGGCCGAAACCGCACCCGAGACGCCGGAGGTCGAGATCGTGGCCGCCAAGACGGAGGAGACTCCCGCCATCTTCACGCCCGACGAGGTCCAGGCCGCAGAGCCGAAGCGCACGCGCGTCCGCAGCAGGGGGGCCGCGTCGTCGGCCATCGAGCAGGCGCTGACCGAGACGCCGGAGACCCCGGCGAAGCGGACCCGCTCCCGCAGGGCCGACCAGGCCGAGGCCCCCGACACGCGTTCCCGCGAGAAGGCCGCCGAGGCGCCCTCCAGGCGCCGTGCGGCCGAGGCCGCTCCCGAGCCGGTCGCCGAGCCGGTCGTGGAGCCGGTGAGGGCGCCGGTCGTGGAGTCCGTGCCGGAGCCGAGCTTCCTGGCCACGCCTCCGCCGCCGGTCCGCCAGGAGCCGGAGCGGATCATCCCGCCGAGCCCGTTCGCGGTGATCTTCCAGTCGCCCGACCTGGCCACGGACGACGACGACATCGCGCCGTCCGCGGCGACCGAGCGCAAGCAGCAGCGCCGCCAGTCCCGTGGCGGCGGCGGTGGCGGCGGCAACCGCCGCCGCGCCGGCTAGCGACAACATCGAGAAGGCGCGCGTCCCGTTCGCGG
>NZ_JBEYTJ010000053.1:0-16335 GCF_040642995.1 Nonomuraea sp. NPDC047529
TGCGGGCACGTCGTACGACGGCGCGGGCGGGGACTTGCCGCAACCCGGCAGGTCGACCCGGATGAGGTGATGGTGGGCGGCCAGTGCCGGGACCAGCGGGCTCCAGAAGCCGCCCGAGGCCCCTGATCCGTGGATGAGCAACAACGGCGGCGCCTGCCGCGGGCCGTCATGGACCACGTGCATCCCATGGGAGTGCTCAATGTCGAATTCACTCATGCGGAGAACGGGCGGCCGGCTGACGGTCTTGGACAAATGTTCCCGCGCAGTCGAAGACCGGCGGCCGTCACCATGACGGCCGTACCGAGGTCCCAAGGCCGGAACACGGGCCCGGCGGGCTCATTCCCGCGCGGCGGGAGCCATGGAGATGTTCCAGAAGCCGGCGTAGCGGCCGCCACGGTCGAGCAGTTCGTCGTGGCTGCCTTCCTCCACGATCCGGCCGCCGTCCAGAAAGACGATGCGGTCGGCGCGCCGGACGGTCCGCATCCGATGCGCCACCATCACCACCGTCCGGCCCGCCATCAGGCGCTGGACGCCCTCGTGGACGGCCGCCTCGTTGACCGGGTCCAGCGCCGAGGTCACCTCGTCCAGCAGCACGATGGGCGCGTTCTTCAGCAGCGCCCGCGCGATCGAGACACGCTGGCGCTCACCACCTGACAGCAGCGCGCCGCCCTCGCCGACGTTCGCCGCCCATCCGCCGGGCAGTCGCTCGATCACTTCGTCCAGACGCGCCGCGGTCGCCGCCGCCCGCACCTCGGCGACGCCCGCGTCGGGACGGCCCAGGCGCACGTTCTCCTCGATCGTGCCGTCGAAGAGGTACACCTCCTGGAAGACGATGGCGATCCGGGCCATCAACGTCTCGGTGCTGATCTGGCGCACGTCCACGCCTCCCACGCGCACCGCGCCGGCGTCCACGTCGTAGAAGCGCGCCAGCAGTTGCAGCAGCGTGCTCTTGCCCGCGCCGGACGGCCCGACGACCGCGAGCCGCTGTCCCTCGGGGACGGTGAGCGACACCTCGTCGAACACCGTGTGCTCGCCGTGCCGGAAGGCGACGGCGTCGAACTCCAGGCCATGGTGCGCCGGCTGGATCGGCTCACGGGGTTCCCACAGCGGCTCGGTGCGCAGCAACGCCTCGAGTCTGGCCAGCTCCGAACGCGCGCCGCGGAGTTTGCCGCCGATGTCCGACAGCGACAGCAGCGGGTCGGCGCAGCGGGCGGCCAGCACCAGGATCGCCAGGATCTCCGCCGCGCCGATGTTCCCGCCGAGCGCGAGGTAGGCGCCCAGGACCAGGAGCCCGGCGAAGATCGCCTGCACGGTGAGCGTCAGCCCCACGGCGCCGGGCAGCGTCGCCAGCACGGTACGGCGGGAGGCGCGCTGGGCCTCCCGAAGCGAGTCGTCGAGCAGCTGGAAGCGTTCGCCGGTCCGGTCGCCGGCCCGCAGCACCGGCTGGGCTTGGAGGAATTCGATCACACGCCCGCCGGCCTCCTGGTCGCGTTCGTGACGGTCGGCGTCGGCGGTGGCCGTCGCGCGTGCCGTCCAGGCCTGGATCGCCGCCATGACGGGTGCGGCGAGCAACGCGGCCAGCCCCATCCGCCAGTTGTAGGCGGTCATCACGGCCACGATGGTCAGGGGCGTGACCAGGGCGGCGATGAACGGTGCCAGCAGATGCGCGGCCACGCCCATGGCTTGCAGGAGGCCGCGGCCGGCCAGGGCGGACACCTCGCCGATGCGAGCGGCGTTGTACCAGCCGAGGGGGAGGCGGGCCAGGTGCTCGCCGAGCCGGTGATACATGCCGCGCAACATGGTGGTCCCGACCCGCATGCCGGACAAGTCGCTGATGTAGCGCAGCACGGCGTAGAGGGCGACCGCGGACCCGAACGCGACCAGCCAGGGCACGGCGTCCGCGGGCGTGCTGCCGAGCAGCGCCCGCAGCACCGGGACCAGCAGCGCGTAGGACAAACCTTCGACCACAGCGGTGATCGTCATCAGGACCACGGTGCGGCGCATCGCCCGGGCGTACTCGTCTCCGAGTACGCGCAGCAGCATTCGGATCATCGGGGTTCGTCTCCTCGCAGCACGCCATCGTGGGTTTCGATCTCGGTGGATCGGTGGGATCGCCAGAACGCGGCGAACTTTCCGCCTCGTGTCAGCAGGTCGGCGGGTCTGCCGCGTTCGACGATCGCTCCGTCCTCCAGCACCACGACGGTGTCGGCGTCGGCGACCGTCTCCAGCCGGTGGGCGATGACGACGATCGTCCGGTCGCCGCTCAGCGTCGCCAGGGCCCGGCGGACCGCCTGTTCGGTCTGCGGGTCGGCGAAGGAGGTCGCTTCGTCCAGCACCAGAACGGGCGCGTCGGCCAGCAGCGCGCGGGCGATCGAGATCCGCTGCGCCTCGCCTCCGGACAGCCTGGCCTCTTCACCGAGCACCGTGTCGTACCCGCGCGGCAGCCGGAGGATGCGGTCGTGGACGCCGGCCAGCCGGGCGGCGCGGATCACGTCGTCGCGGCCGGCCCGCGGCACCGCCAGCGCGATGTTGTCGGCGACCGAGACGCGCAGCAGACGGACGTCCTGGAAGACGAAGGACACCTGCCGATGCAGCTCCCGGCTGCCGATCTCGCGCAGATCGACGCCGCCGAGAAGGATCGAGCCGTGGGTGGGGTCGAAGAACCGCGGCAGCAGCTGGACCAGCGTCGACTTCCCGCTTCCCGACGGCCCGACGACCGCGGTGATCGTCCCCGGCTCCAGCACCAGATCGACGCCGCGCAGCGCCTCGTGGCCGGCCCCATCATCGACCTCGTAGGCGAAGCGGACGTCACGCAGTTCCACCCGGTGCCCCTGCGGCGCACGCGGGTGGGCGGGCTCGGGCAGTGGCCGGACCGCGAGCACGTCTTTGATCCGGCCGACCGCACGGCCGGCGGCCTGCAGGTCGTCGAAGCCGTGGCCGAGCGACGCCACCGGAGCGGTCAGCCCCAGCCCGAGCAGCAGGAACGGCAGCAGATCCGCCGGCGCCAGGCCGCCGGAGGTGATCAGTGCCGTGCCGCCGACCAGCACGACCAGCAGCACGAACGGCGGCGACAGCGCCAGCTGCATCCCGGCGGCGACCACGGACATGCCGCGCACCCAGCGGGAGAAGATGCTGACGAAGTCGTCGGCGGCCGTCAGGAACGTGCGGTGGGCGCGCTCGCCTCCGCCGAACGCCTTGACCACCGAGATGCCTTGCACGAACTCGACGACGGAACTGGCGATCCGTCCCATGGCCGCGTCGTAGGCCTTCTGCTCGTGCGTCCTGGCCGGCAGCATCAGCAGCGGGACCAGCGCCGTCGCCAGCACCACCGGGATCAACGTGATCAGCGTGAGCCGCCAGTCGACGGTGACCAAGTAGATCAGCGACACCAGCGGCACCACGAACGCGGCGACGAGCTCGCCGGGGGCGTGGGCGATGAACGGATGCACGGCGCTCACGTCTTCGCCCACCACCTTGGCCAGCTCGCCGGTGCGGCGCCCGGAGAACCAGCCGATCGGGACGCGTCCCAGCGACGCGGCCAGCTGCCGGCGGAACGTCAGTTGCACCCGGCTGTCGAGAACATGCCCGATCCCCGACGCCGCGGCGGTGAACAGCAGCCGGACCAGCAGGCCGGCCGCACCCGCGATCACCACGGTCCAGACGTGAGCGTGGTCGATCGGGCCGGGCGACAGCAGGGTACGGCCCAGTTCGACGACCGCCAGCAGCGGGGCCAGACCCGCGAGCGCGCCGACGACCTGCAGGAGCACCACGGTCGCGAAACTCCGCACATGAGGGCGCAACAGCCGTGCCATGCTCGGTCCCGCCGCCGCGGGATCGGCATCGGGTCGCTCGATCGTCGGAGCGAGGTCGGTGGTGGTCATCGTTCTCCGGTCTTCGTCAATCTCGATCACGATCCGGCTCGTGGCCGGGCCGTTGGCGGATGAGGGGGATTGAAGGGCAGGGCGCGAACAGGCCTGCTGCTCGGGACGGAAGAAGAGGCGAGGAGGGAAGCCTCGGTCCGCTGCGGTTTCTTCAGAAGGGGCAGGTGTCCGACCTCGACCCGCACGCCGGGGACGACGGAGCCGGTAGCGGAATCTCATGGCCGCCACCGTCGTCTGGGCCAGGGCCGGAATCCCCGTGGTGTCGTCAGGAGTGCTCATGAACCTACTGTCGCCTCGGGTGCGCACCGCTGGATTGGACAAATGTTCCCCTCGCGTGCCCCCTAGCATGGGGAGCATGCGGTCCACGGTGCGCGAACGCGACGACGCCATCGCCTGGAACGTCGCCTCCTCAGTGCGGCGCAGCCGGGTGACGGGTGTCACCATGGCCGGGTTCCGTGACCGCGGCCTAGCTCCGGAGGGTCACCGGCTGATTCCGCACCCGGCCGTGACACTGGCCCTGGACGTGGGGGCCGGCCCGCCCGTCGTTGAGGACGTCGCCGGGCGGCAGCACCGGGGGAGTGTTGTCGCCGGGCTCGGGCTCGGTGGCGCGGTGTGGACGGGAGGCCAGAACATCACGTGTATACAGCTGCGCCTGTCTCCCCTGGTCGCCCGCCGGATTCTGGGCGTCGGACCAGCGGATCTGGACGGCTGCGTGGCGACGCTGGACGACCTGTGGGGGAGGCCGGCGTCACGAATCAGCGAGCAACTGAGCGAAATCTCCTCGTGGCAGGAGCGTTTCGCGTTGATCGAGACGGTGCTCGCCCGTCGGCGTGAGGCGGGGGCGTCGGCCGAGCCGGAGGTGACCTGGGCCTGGCATCGGATCGTGACCAGTCGCGGCCGGATCCGGGTGGAACGGCTGGCGACCGAGCTCGGATGGAGCCGCAAGCGCCTATGGTCGCGGTTCCACGTACAAATCGGCCTGCCACCCAAGCAGGCCGCGAGGCTGGTCCGCTTCGACCATGCCGCTCATCGCCTGGCCGCGGGGCACGACGCGGCCGCGGTCGCGGCGGACGGCGGCTATGCCGACCAGTCTCACCTGCATCGGGACGTCATGGCGTTCGCCGGAGTGACTCCCGCGACCGTGGCCCGCGAACCATTCCTGGCGGTTGACGGCCTCCGCCATGGAGCATCCATGCCGAGCGGGCGCATCCACGCCGAACTACGTTCATATCAGTAGCTCTTCATTGGACGATGCAGCGGCGCTCGGCCTGGTCGCAGACACGGGCGGTGAGTGTCGTCCACGTGCGACCAGGTTGATCACTGGCCGACCGGCGGGCGCCCGCCCGCCGGAACCTCAGTTGTAGGAGCTCATGAGCTCGGTGGCCCAGGCCGGTTGGGTGACCGGATGGCGGGGGGGCGAACTCGATCAGGTACGGCTTGTCCAGATCGGCGACGTGCACGTTCAGGCCGTCCACGGCGAGGAGTCGGCAGCGGGAGACATCAAGACGGTTGGGACGGTATGGCCCCCGGTGGGCGAAGATCCCTACAGGGGCCGCGCCCGGGTTTCCTCGTGGGGGACGGGGATCGGTGCGTACCTTGGCCGGGTCGATCCGATCGAAGAGGAAGACGACCTCCAGGTGGGAGAAGACCGATCAGTCTCAAGCGCCACCTGGACCACGAGCGGCGCTCAGGGCAGGCACCCGGCGTGTCGACCACCACGCCGCCCGAGCTCGACTTGCTCGGGCGGCGTGAGATCTGCCACAGACCTGTGAAAACCCGCGGCCGGAGATGGTCAGGCGTCGCGGCGCAGCGTGAACCAGAAGGTCGGCACCGAGTTGGTGCCCGGCGTGACGTCGAGTAGTTCCCAGCCGGCGAACCTGGCGCGGAGCTCGTCGGCTGTGACGCCCGCCGCCCACGACTTGACCTCGGGCATCGGACTGCCGAGCGGCTCGGGGCCGTACCCGAACATCAGCAACCGTGCTCCGGGAGCGGCGCGGTCGGTGAGCCCGGCGACGTAGGCGTCGCGGCGGTGCAGCGGGACCCCGCAATAACAGCTCAGGTCGAAGAACAGGTCGAAGGGGCCCGGCACGTCCAACTCGTCGAGGCGGGTGGCGTCTCCGTGCAGCAGCCGTACCGCCACTCCCGCCTGCGCAGCCTTCTCCCTGGCCTGGTCGACGGCGCGGTCGATCAGGTCGACGGCCGCCACATCCCAGCCGTGCCGCGCGAGGTAGATGGCGTTGGTCCCCGTACCGCAGCCGAGTTCGAGGACGCGGCCGGGCGGCAGCGCCTCGTGCCCCTCCACCAGGGCGACCAATTCGGGCGGCGTCACGCCGGTGTCCCACGGCGCCTTGCCGGCGCGGTAGAAGCCCTCCAGCGCGCGGCGAACGGACTCCTCCTCGTGGTCTTGCCGCGTTGGGGCCAGGTCCGGTTCCGGCGTCTGGGCGGCGTTGAGCTGGTCCATCGTCTCCTCCAAGAATCTAGAGCTGAACTCTAGTGACATTATCTAGAGATATACTCGCAATATGGACCAAGTCAAACGGCCGGACAAGCGAGCCGAGCGCTCACGCCGCACCCGTGAGAAGATCGTCGAGGCGGCTCGCGAGCTGTTCGTCGCGCAGGGTTACGGGGCGACGAACCTGCAGGAGGTCGCGGACCGGGCGGGCGTGGCCGTCCAGACGGTCTACTTCGTCTTCCGCAACAAGCGCACGCTGTTCAAGGACGTCGTCGACACATCCATCGCCGGGGACAGCGAGCCGGTCGCCACCATGGATCGTGAGTGGTTTCGCGCCGCGTGCGCCGAGCCCACCGCAGCCGGGCAATTGCGCGCGCACGTCCACGGCACCCGCGAGATCCTGGGCCGGGTCGCCCCGATCATGCCGCTGATCGCGGCTGCCGCGGCCACCGACCCCGAGATCGCCGCACAGTGGCCGGACGGCCCCGACCCGCGTTACACCGTCCAGTACGCAGCGGCCGAAGCCCTGGCCCGCAAGCCCGACGCCCGTCCCGGCCTCTCCGTCGAGATGGCGGCGGACCTGCTGTTCGGCCTGCTCAGCCCGCAGCTCTACCTGATCTTCGTCCGCGACCGCGACTGGTCACCGGACACGTGGGAAGAGTGGGCCCGCACCGCCTTGACCTCCCAACTCTGTGCCGACCCCGGCTGAGCGGACGGACGTCACGGTGGTCCGCCGGCCCGCAACGCTGGTGGCCAACCACCTGGCCGGCCTTCGAGACTGGTAGAAGTCGTTGATCAAGTGGTCTGTATTCGAGCCAGTCACGCTGAGGGCGTTCACTGTGAGTGGTCATTGGGGGCGTAGCGGTTCCAGGTGCAGCCTGCGTCAGCGGCCACTCGGGTGGTGGTCTTGTCGTGGAAGCCGAGGGCCCTGGCAATGACCGCTGCGGGCGCCTGGAGGACGAGTTGGCGCAGTGCTGCCGGGCGTGCGGTACCGGTGAGGAATCCAGCGAGACGTAGATGTTCGCGAAGGGTGCCGGGGTTGGCGGGTTGGTCGGCTCGGCGGCCGGGAAAGAGCCGGCGGGCAGCGGGGTTGGTGGCGGTGTTCAGATGGGGCCGTCCGGGCCGTCCAGCAGCTCACCCAAAAGAACCAGGAGCTGAGGGCGCAGTTGGAGCTGCCCGGACCGACCGTCACTTCGCTGCACCGTCGGCGCTGAGGGACGTGCCGGTCCGCTGCTCTCGCCGTGATCCGCCCGGCGAGAGGCTGCCGATGACGCCAAGGGCCTGGCCGATGAACCATGAAGTCACGACGCAGGGCGCAGGTCTATTGTTTGACCATGGCCTTCGGGGGTGAGATCCGCAACGGCGCCGGCGACGGCAGACAGCCTGAACAGGTCTGGATCCCTGTCGGGCTCGTGCTGCTGGTCGGGCCGCCGGCCTCGGGCAAGAGCTCTTTCATTCAGGCGCTGATCGACCAAGACAAGATCGATCCTGAGGCCGTCGTGTCCAGCGACGCCATCGCCGAGCACTACCGCAACACTTCTGTTGACCGTGAATCAGCCGACCCACAGATCTTCCAGGAGCGAGATCGCCGAGTCACTGCGCGACTTGCGTCCGGCCGCACCGCGATCGCCGAGTCAACCAACGTGCTCCCTCACGCGCGCGCCAGACTGCTCGCCATAGCCGACCGGCTTCAGATGCCGGTCACCGCACTACGCTTCATCCAGTCCGAGAAGGTCCTGCTGGAGCAGAACCAGGAACGGAGGAATGCCGTGCCTGCAGCCGAGGTCTCCCGCTACGCGGAACTCATGGCCAAGCATGCCGGCACCGGTCAGCTCTACGCAGAAGGCATGTCATTGGTGCAGGACATACCCGGACGCGCGCAACACCGCACCCCCTCCCAGGCTGCGCGGCTCTTCGAGTTCCGCACGGCCAGATGAACACCCGGGCGATACTCGGCCTGGCCGCCGGGACGAGGCCACCGCCCGGACCACCGCTACGTACGACCGCATCGCCCCTTTCTTCGCCTCCGGCTCCGAGAATCCCGACGCCGCGTTCCGCGCCTTTCGAGCGCGCTTCGCTGCCGCGCTGCCCGCCGGAGGACGCTTCGCCGACCTAGGACGCGGCCCGGGAAGGGACGCGGCCATCCGCTTCGTCCTCGGCCTCGTCCGCCGGAAGCCGTCCGCCGTCGAGCAGAAGTCCGAGAAAGGGACGGGCCGGAAAGGGGATTTTGTGGTATTTGTGTGATCTAGGCATTGGGTCGAGCAGGGAACAGACGTGATCCATGAGCGGCTGATGATCTCGCCGACACTCGTCGGCCGCGCCGGTGAGCTGGCCCAGCTGACCGAGACCGTCTCCAACACCCCAGCGGTCGCCGTGGTCGAGGGCGAGGCGGGCATCGGCAAGACCCGCCTGGTGGCCGAGCTGTCCCGGACCGGTCTCCGCATCCTGACCGGCGGCTGCGCCAGGATCAGGGAGCCGTTCCCCCTCGGCCCGATCGTCGAGGCGCTGCGCGAGGTGCCCGATGACCTGACCGGGCTGTCAGCGGTCGCGGGCGCGCTGCGCCCGCTCCTGCCTGAGCTGGCCGAACGCCTGCCGGAGCCCCCCGAGCCCCTGGACGACCGCGCGGGCGAGCGCCACCGGGTGTTCCGCGGCCTGAGTGAGCTCCTGCGCGCGCTGGGCCAGGCCGTGCTGGTCGTGGAGGACTTGCACTGGGCCGACGAGCATACCGTGGAGTTCCTCGGCTACCTGCTGTCCGACCCGCCCCGGGACCTGGCCGTGGTCCTGACCTACCGCGGCGATGAGGCCTCCGCCGACCTGCGTGCGGTGACGGCCCGCCTGCCGCGCGCCGTCGCCCACGCCCGCGTACGGCTGGCGCCCATGGACGTGGCGCAGACCAGGGCGCTGGCGGCGGCGATCTTGGACACCGAGGAGATCTCGCTCGACTTCGCCGAGCACCTGTGCGAGCGGGCCTCCGGCGTCCCGCTGGCGGTGCAGGAGCTGGTGGCGCTGCTGCGCCAGCGCGGGACGCTCATGCACCGGGGCGGGGAGTGGGCGCGCAGGACCATCGCCAGGCTCGACGTGCCGGCGGGCGTGCGCGACCCGGTGCTGGAGCGGGTGGGCCGCCTGTCGCCGCAGGCCGAGGCAGTGGTCAGGGCGGCCTCGGTGCTGCAGGAGCCGATGCCGGTGGAGGTGCTGGCGGCCACCGCCCGCCTGCCGTATGAGAGCGCGCTGGACGGGCTGGACGAGGCGGTGGAGCACGGCCTGCTGACCGCGCGCGGTGAGACGGCGGCGTTCCGGCACGTGCTGGCGGCGCAGGCGGTGTACGAGGACATTCCGGCGGCCAGGCGGCGCGACCTGCACGCCAGGGCCGCCGCCGCGGTGGAGGCGATGCCGTCGGTGCCGCTGGGGCAACTGGCCCACCACCACCGGCGCGCCGGGCACATGGCGGCCTGGGTGGAGGCCGCCGAACGAGCCGCCGACCAGGCGCTGCGGCTGGGCGACGACGCCGAGGTGGTCAGGATCCTGGAGGCGGTCCTGCGGCACGCTCCGCTGGAGGCGGAGCACCGCGGGCGGCTGACGGTCAAGCTCGGCTGGGCGGCCGAGGGGCTGCTGCACATTCCCGACGTCATCGACCTGCTGGCCCTGGCATTGGACCAGGGCCCCTCGCCGGTGCTGCGCGCCGAGCTGACCCTGCTGTTGCTCTATCTGAAGGATGCGACAGGACAGGAGCCCGGCCCCTGGTTCGAGGCGCTGACCGCGGCCGTGGCGGACCTGGACATCGAGGCCCAGCCCGAGCTGGCGGTGCGGATAATGACCGTCCTGAGCATGGGGCGGGACGCCAGAACCGCCGACCGGCACTGGATGGACAGGACGCTGGCCGTCCTGCCCGCGGTCAAGAACGCGCCCCTGCAGATCTTCGTGCTCGGCAAGATCACCAGCAGTATGGTGCTGGTGGGCGACCCGCGCTGGGCCGAGCTGATCGAGGAGGTGCGCGGGAGCCTCGGGCACCGGTCCTGGCACCGAGCGAAGGTCAACGCCTACTACTCGATCGGCTCGGCGCTGGCCTTCGTCGGTGACCACGTCCAGGCACAGACGATACTACGGGTGGCCCTGGAGGGCGCGGCCCCCCTGGCCGAGGTGAGCGGCGGGGACATGATCGACCGGTGCCGTTCCGCGCTGGCGGTGGCCGACTACTGCGCGGGCTCCTGGGACGGACTGACCACCGAGACGGCCATGCTGGCCGAGCGGCTCAGCGAGCGGCCCAAGGACAGGTACGCGGCGGCGACCGTGACCGCCTGCCTGGCGCTGGCCCGCACCGACGCGGCCGGCGCCGAGTTCGGCATCCGCCAGGTGATGACCGAGGTCCCGGGCACCATGGACGAGACGACGCTGCTGATCACCGCGCTGCTGCGCCAGGCCGTCGCGCGCGGCGAGCCGGACCGGGCGGTGGCGGAGGTCCTGCCGCTGATCGAGTCGTGGTTCGAGCGCGGCCTGGGGCCCTCAGAGGTGCGGACCGTGCCCGCCCTGGCCGAGGCGATGGTGGCGGCCGGGCGTGCCGCGGAGGCCGCGGACCTGGTGAACCGCTCCGAACGGGCGATGGCGGGCCTGCACGCGCCGCTTGCTCCCGCCGCGCTGCGTCACGCCCGCGGCGTCCTCGACCCCTCCGGCGGTCACCTCACCGCCGCGGCCGAGCTCTACGAGGCCATCCAGTGCCCGTACGAGGCGGCCCAGGCCAGGGAGCAGGCCGGGACCGATGAGCAGCTCAGGCGGGCCATCGAGACCTACGAGGCGCTCGGCGCCCGCTGGGACCTGGACCGCGCGGCTCGCCTGGCGCGCGAGCGCGGCCTGTCGCTGCCCGCCAGGCACCGGGGCGGCACCCGCGGCTACGGCGACGCCCTGTCACCCCGCGAGCGGGACGTCGCGCGGCTGGCCGCCTCCGGGCTGACCAACAAGGAGATCGCGCAGGAGCTGTTCCTGTCGGCCAAGACAGTGGAGCGGCATCTCAGCGCCGTCCTGCGCAAGCTGAACCTGCGCTCGCGGATCGAGCTGGCCCTTATGGGGGACGCCGCCACGGCGGAATGAGGGATCTCCCGCATAGCTAGCTGAATGTCCTATTCGTCACGCTCTTCGCATGTCCGACGTACACGAGGCCGAGGACGAGCCCGTCGAGGACGAGCTCACCGAGGACGAAGGCGCGGAGATCGCGCCTGAAGAAGGCGCAAGCGAAGACGACAAGGACGGCTGGGTCAAGGCATGAACAAGTTAACCTCCCGGCTGGGCGCGGCCTGCCTCGCGCTCACGCTGGTCACCGGGCTCGGCACCGCCGAGGCCACGACAGAACCCCCGCCGAAGGCCGCGACCGGGCCCGGCGCCACGGTCACGCTGGTGACCGGTGACAAGGTGCAGGTGGACCTCACCGGCAGCGCCACCATCATCGACCCGGGTAATGGCGTGTTCGCCCAGCTCACCCTGAACGGCGACGAGTACGTCATCCCCGCCGAGGCCGCCCCCTTCCTGGGCAGCACGCTGGACGTCCGCCTGTTCAACGTCAGTTACCTGGTGCGCGCCGGGCTGGACGACGCGCACGCCGACGCCCTGCCGGTCAAGGTCGAGTCGGGCGGCGTGGCCACGCTCGGCCCGCAGTCCAGGACCCTGGCCAAGAAGGACGCCGAAGGCTTCGGCCAGGAGCTGGCCGGCAAGTGGAAGGCCGGGCAGAAGCCGGGCACCGGCCGCATCACGCTGGCCCAGCCCGAAGGCGCCCCGGCCCTGCCCGCCGATCCGATGGCGGCGCCGGCCGACTATCCCGAGTACCACACGGTCACCGTCGACTCCATCGACCGCACCGGCAAGCCCGGCGTCATGCTCGGCTCCATCCACAGCCTGGACGACCCGACGTTCACGCTGTTCCAGGTGGGCGACGGCGTGGAGGGCACCTCCCAGGCCGTCTTCAGCGTGCCGGCGGGCCACTACAGCATCGAGGCCAGCGTCCTGACCGGACCGGTCCTGGACATGGGCTCCACCGGCGCCCTGGTGATCGAGCCGGAGTTCTCCGTCACCGAGGACATGTCGCTCACGCTGGACGCGCGCAAGGCCGTGCCGTACGAGACGACGATCGAGGGCGTGCCCGAGACCGCCGACACGCAGTACGACCTCATCACCTACAACCGCACCACCGTCCAGGGCGACCAGGTCGGCAACCCGCCCTTCGGCAACTCGGTCACGGCGCTGTTCCTCATGCGCCTGGTCTCCGGAGGGGACTTCGGGGTCCACACCCTGTACGCCACGCCGACCAGGCGCGTGACCAAGGGCAGCCTGGACTTCCTGGCCATGACCTCGATCGGCGGTCCCACCGGGGCCGATCCCACGTACAAGGTGGCCTTCCACGAGCCCGGCGGCGTGCCGGCCTCACTCACCCGCACGGTCAGGCGCTCGGACCTGACGACCGTGGACTCCACGATCCACAACACTCCGGGAGCCACCTCCCAGCACCCAGAGCTCCTGAGCACGGTCTACCTGCCGTGGACGCAGACCACCTTCGGCGTCACCAGCCCCCTGTACGGCGGCAAGCGCACCGACTACTGGTACAGCAACGCCCCCGGCAAGGTCTCCTGGGAGCCCATCCTGCGACCGGACCTGGGGCTGCGCCTGTTGGGGGAGCGCCGGCTGATCCGGCCGGGCCAGCACCTCACCGAGACCTGGAACAAGGGACCGCAGGTGCCCTCCAGCAGTGCACCGTACGTGCAGGAGGCCCTGATCGGGATCCAGAACACCCCTGACACGAACGTCACCAGCGCGCTGCAGCAGGTGTGCGTGGCCTGCCGGCAGGGCGATCTGGGCCTGCTGTACCTCAACCCGTACGCCGACTCCACCGCCGGCCACTACCGCTCGGCCCTCGACGGACTCGCGAAGGTGGAGTTCTACCGCGACGGCGCGCTCGCCTTCACCTCGGCGACCCGGGGCGACGGCACACGCCTCACGCAGCTGCTGGACCTGCCGCTGCTGCCGCAGCCCGCCGAATACCGGCTGAAGGTGACCGGCGACAACCCTGGCGTGGAGGACGCGACCAGCACCACCGACTGGACCTTCCGCACCACGAACCGCGACCGGTCGGCCGATCTGCCCGACCAGGCGATGTGCGCACCCGACCCCACCCGCCGCTGCTCGTTCCTGCCCCTTCTGTTCGTACGGCCCGACCTGCCGCTGGACATCGACAACGCCACCCCCGCCGGCGAGCCGTTCGAGGTGGCCTTCACGGTGCGGCACCAGCAGTACCAGGACGACCCCAGCAGGGTGAACGCCACCGTCTCCGTCTCCTACGACGGCGGCACGACGTGGTCGGAGCCCCAGACCGCGAACCGGGGACGCGACGGCCGCTTCACCACGACCCTCACCAGCCCTGGCAGCGACGGGTACGCCGCCCTGCGGATCAAGGCCGTAGACCACGACGGCAACGCCGTCGAGCAGACCAACCTCCGCGCCTACCGGCTCGCACCGAAGGACCAGTGACCGTGATCATCTCCCGGCTGCTCCCCGCGATCGTGCTCGGCCTGACTCTGCTGGTGCCGGCGTCGGCTCAGGCCGCCGGCGACTGCTCCACCCCCGACTGCCTGCTGAAGGTCACCTCCAAGTCCGACGCGAACGTCAGCGACGGGCTCAAGGCGGCCGACCTGCAGGACGCCTACAAGCTGCCCTCGTCCTGGCTGGGCGGCGGCCAGACCCTCGCGGTCGTGGTCCCGTACGGCCATCCCAGCGCCGAGCGCGACCTGAACGAGTATCGCAAGGGCAACGACCTGCCGCTGTGCGATGAGATGTTCCCCTGCTTCCGTCACGTGGACCAGCGCGGCGGCACCACCAGGCCACCGACCCACAACGGCTACGCGCTGCACACCGCGGCCGGGCTCGACCTGGGCTCGGCCGCCTGCCCCAATTGCAAGCTGCTGCTGGTCGAGGCCGACGACGAGACGCCGGCCAGCATAGGCGCTGCGGTCGACCAGGCGGTCGTCCAGGGCGCTGACGCGGTCTCGGTGATGACCGGCTTCTACGAGTACGCCGGCCAGCGGGCCGACGCGGCGCACTACGACCACCCCGGTGTCCCGATCGTCGCGGGCGGCGGCAGCGGGTTCGGCAACGGCGTGGGCAGGCAGATGGTCCCGGCCGCCTACGGATCGGTGATCGCGGTGGGCGCGACCACCCTGTGGCGTGACCCGGGCAACGCGCGCGGCTGGAGCGAGATGGCCTCCTCGGGGTCCGGCTCGGGCTGCTCGGTGTACGAGGCGCGCCCGGCCTGGCAGCCGAAGGGGCAGTGCGGCGCCAAGCGCACGGTCGCCGACGTGGCCGCGGTGGGCGATGCCCGCTCGCCCGTGCAGCTCTACGAGAGCACCTCTTGGGGCGGCTGGATCGGCGTCAGCGGCACCCCGATCAGCGTCGCGCTGATCGGCGGCGTGTACGCGCTGGGCGACAACGGCCAGGAGATCGTGCCCGGCCAGAAGCTCTACGGCTCCGGCCAGTACCTGTTCGACATCACCACCGGCGCCAACGGGGCCTGCGGCGGCTCGCCGCTGTGCACCGCCAGGCGCGGACACGACGGGCCCACCGGCATGGGCGTACCCAACGGCATCGGCGCCTTCTGAGGAGCATTCGTGCGCAGCATACGCAGAACCGCGGTCGCCCTGGCGGCGACGGCATTGACCACCGCGCTCACGACCGGCGCGGCGACGGCGGCCTCGGCCGCCGCCTGCACCCCCACCTGGAAGTTGCTCGACGTGCCCGCCATCCCCGACGGCGGCGTCTCGGTGGCCCACGCGTCGTCCGTCTCATCCAAGCAGGCGGTGTTCACCACCGAGGGTGACCGCACGTCCGCCACCCTGACCTCGGACGGCAGGTCGGTCAAGCTCCTGCCCAAGCAGATCCCGCACGCGGCCATGGCCCCTGGCGGCGCCTGGGAGACGACCTTCGACTCGACGTCCAGCGGGTGGGCGCGCTACCAGTTCCGCTACGGCGACACCTACGGCAGCGGCGTCCCGGTCTTCGCGCGCCTGGACGGCGGGCGGTGGACCTTCGTGCCCACCGCGATCTCCCCCGACCCCACCGCGACCAGGCCCAATCTTCAGTCCATCGACTCGGTCTCGCCCTCGGTCGCCTGGACCGTCGGTGAGTACACCACACAGAGCGCGGACTCCGCCGGCGCCGCCATCCAGCAGTGGAACGGCAGAGTCTGGAAGAACGTCGACCACCCGGCGACGACCCGGGCGAACGCGACCCTGCGCGCTGTGCACGCGCGGTCCCGTGACGACGTCTGGGCGGTCGGCAGGCAGTACACCGACCCCGCGCGGATCGAGTCGCTGATCCTGCACTACGACGGGAAGGCGTGGAGGGAAATGCCCGGCGTGCCCGGGCTGCTCGCCGAGCTCGTCTCCGTCAGCGCTCGTGCCGCCGACGACGTCTGGGCGGTCGGCTACGAGCGGAAGCCGGGCACCTTCGCCCCCGTGGCGCTGCACTGGGACGGCAAGTCCTGGAGTGCCGCGCCCACGCCGTCGGCGGCCTGGACCTCGCCCTTCTCTGTCTATGCCGCGGGCCCCAACGACGTGTGGATCACCGCGACGTCGCCGGCCGACGGCTCGTCGCAGCCCCCGCTGCAGCACTGGGACGGCAAGTCCTGGACGGACGTGCGGCCCGAGGGCGTCCAGGCGCCCGGCTCGGCGTACATCTACACCGCGCTGACCGGCTCCGGGCCCAAGGACGTCTGGGCGAGCGGCCAGATTCTCAACGGCACTGGCTGGGAGACCACTTCACAGCCACTCGTCGCGCACCTGAGCTGCGAAGGACGCTGACATGAAAATCATCACTTCAGCGGTGGGCGCGCTCATGGCCGCCTCCCTCCTGGCCCCCGCCGCGGCGGCCCCCGCCCCCGGCGGCGGCGCCCCCCCCGCGGATACGCGACCCCGGGGCCGGGGGGGAGTCGCGGCCAAACCCCCCAACGACCCCCCCCACCCGTGCGGGCAG
>NZ_JBEYTJ010000053.1:16345-61855 GCF_040642995.1 Nonomuraea sp. NPDC047529
GGCTCATCTCGACGATGTGCGTCCGCAGACCGAGCGTCCGCAGCGCGTCGGCCGCCGCCAGGCCGAGCAGGCCGCCGCCGAGCACCACGCCCTCGGCCGCGGCGGCGGCCGCCGCGCCGGCTGATCCGCGTCCGCTGGGCGGGGAGGTGCTCGCGGCCTACGCCGCCAAGGACCGCACCGACCTGTGGGTGCTGCTGTCCGACAAGGCCGACACCAAGAGCGCCGAGCGGGCCAGGACCCGCACCGCGCGCGGCGAGCAGGTCGTGCGCGCCCTGCGCGACACGGCCGACCGCTCGCAGGCCCCGCTGCGCAAGCTGCTGAAGGCCGAGGGCCGCAAGAGCGAGACGTTCTGGGCGGCCAACGCCGTGTACGTCCGCGATGTGCCCCTGAAGCTGGCCGAAAAGCTGGCGAAGATGGACGGGGTGAGCGAGGTCCGGGCGCCCAGAACCTACCCGGTGGCCCTGCCGGTGGAGACCAAGGGCGCCGCCGCGACGGCCGCCGCCGTGGAGTGGGGCATCGCCAACATCAAGGCCGACCAGGTGTGGCAGCAGTACGGCGTGCGCGGCGAGGACATCGTCGTGGCCAACGTCGACACCGGCGTGGAGTACACCCACCCGGCGCTGATCGGCTCCTACCGGGGCAACAACGGCGACGGCACCTTCACCCACGACTACAACTGGTACGACGCGGCCGGGAACTGCGACGAGCCCGGCCCGTGCGACGGCCACAACCACGGCTCGCACACCATGGGCACCATGGTGGGCGACGACGGCAAGGGCAACCAGATCGGCGTCGCGCCCAAGGCCAAGTGGATCGCCGCCAGCGGCTGCCAGGCCGGCGGCTGCAGCGACCTGGACCTGATGCGGGCCAGCCAGTGGATGCTGGCGCCCACCGACGCGGCCGGGCAGAACCCCGACCCGGCCAAGCGCCCGCACATCGTCAACAACTCCTGGGGCAGCGACCTGCCCTCCAACGAGCCGATGTTCGAGGAGATCCAGGAGGCCTGGGCGGCGTCCGGCATCTTCGGCATGTGGGCCAACGGCAACGAAGGGGCCGAGTGCCGGACCTCGGGCACCCCGGGCAGCCGCACGATCAACTACTCCGTGGGTGCCTACGACAGGAACAACAAGATCGCCGACTTCTCCAGCCGGGGAGACGGCCAGGACGGGCAGATCAAGCCCGACATCTCGGCTCCCGGCGTGGACGTCCGCTCCTCCGTCAAGGGCGGAGGCTACCTCTTGATGTCGGGCACCTCGATGGCCACGCCGCACGCGTCGGGCGCGGTGGCCCTGCTCTGGTCGGCCAACCCGTCGCTGGCCCGCGACATCGAGGGCACCCGCACGCTGCTGGACCTGACCGCCATCGACACCGCCGACCCGCAGTGCGGCGGCGACGCGGCCAACAACAACGTCTACGGCGAGGGCCGCCTGGACGCGCTGGCGCTGGTGCAGGCGGGTGCCCAGGGCCTGGGCACGCTTTCGGGCACCGTCACCGACGCCGCCACCGGCGAGCCGCTCAAGGACGCCACCGTGTCGCTGAACGGGCAGCTCAACCGCCAGTCCGCCTCCGGCGAGGACGGCACGTACACCTTCAAGCTGCTGGCCGGTGACTACCAGCTCAAGGTGAGCGCCTACGGCTACCAGGACGCCACCGTGGCGATCAAGGTGACCAAGGACGGCTCGATCAAGCAGGACGTCCCGCTCACCCCGACCCAGCGCAAGACCCTGTCCGGCACGCTCACCGACGGCTCCGGCCACGGCTGGCCGCTGGGCGCCAAGGTGACCGCCGACGACGGCAAGGGCCACACGTGGGACGCCACCGCCGACGCGATCACCGGCCACTACTCCCTGTCCCTGCTGCCCGCCACCGACTACACGCTGCGCATCACCCCGGGCGCACCCGGCTACGACCCGGTCAGCAGGAAGGTCAGTCTGGGGGCGGAGAACCAGACCGTGGACGCCGCCCTGCCCGCCGCCCTCGCGTGCGTGGCCCCCGGCTACCTGGCGAGCAGGGCGGGCACGCCCGAGCCGTTCAGCTCGGGCAAGCCCACCGGGTGGCAGGTCACCAATGTCGATCCCGGCTTCCCCGGGTTCGACCACCAGCCGGGCTGGGTCTTCGACAATCCCGGCGCCCGGGAGAACCGGACCGGCGGGAGCGGCAGGTTCGCCATCGTCGACTCCGACCACTCCGGCAAGGGGCATGTCCAGGACACCTACCTGACCAGCCCGGTGCTGAACCTGGCCAAGCACACCAGCCCGGTGCTGGAGTTCGCGGGCGACCTCAAGCCCGGCGTGAACGCCATCGCCTGGGCCGACCTCAGCCTGGACGGCGGGCGTACCTGGACGACGGTGTGGACCCGTAAGGGCTTCCCCGGCGCTTCCGGCCCGGCCGCGCAGGTGGTGGCGATGCCGCAGGCGGCGGGCAAGACCAAGGCCCAGGTCCGCTTCCACTACCGGGGCAACCGCTCGGGCTGGTGGGCGATCGACGACGTCTACGTCGGTGACCGCACCTGCCAGAAGGTCCAGGGCGGCCTGGTGACCGGCACGGTCACCGATGCCGCCACCGGCAAGCCCGTGCAGGGGGCGGCGGTCGCCTCCGACGGGCGCACGGCCACCACCGACGCCTCCGGCGCCTACTGGCTGTTCTCCGCCCAGACCGGTGATCAGGAGGTGACGGTCACCAAGAGCGGCTACGCCGCCACGACCGCCACCGCCGCCGTCGCCGTCGACCGGATCACCGGGCTCGATGTGAAGCTCGCGTCATCCTGATCCCCGCGCCCCCGGCAGCCCTCTGCCGGGGGCGCGGCACGTCTGCGCCGCCCGTTCCAAGGGTCTCCGTGCTGGGGGCCTACCCGGCGTCGTCCGTCAGCCAGCCGCGGCGGCGACGCGGTCGATGGCCGAGGCGTAGGCGCGGTGGCTGTCGGGGTTGACCGTGCGCGGCGTGGCGAGAAAGGCGTCGGCGGCTACGGCGAGGCTGACGCCTTCACCGCGCAGGGCGGTGATCTTCGGCGCGGCGCTCATGCCGGCCGCCGCGCGACCTCGGCGACGATGTACCGGATAACGTGCCGGAGTCGCGCACCGTCCCGGCGGACGGTTCTCCTGGTCGCCGCGCGGACGTGATCGCTCATGTACGTGAAATCAGGCCAGTATCACGTAGATGATTACGAGTTGAACGCCGGTGGTCGAGATCATGTCACCGGCGCCGGCCGTCATGGAGGGGTTCTGGCGGGCGACGTCGACCACCTTCCACTGGCCGGCGTCCTGGTAGCGGTAGGAGCCGTGGGCGTGCGGGTGGGGGAGATCCGTGGATCCGGCACCACGGTGCCTCGCAGCTTGAGCGGCCGCAGGATCCGTCGCTTCATCTCCTCGGCGAGCGAGTGGCCGGTGACCTTCTCGATCAGCAGCTGGGCCAGTGTGTAGTTGGTGTTGGAGTAGCTCCAGCCCTTTCCCGGCTCGAACCGCGCCGGCCTGGACATCGCGAAGCGCACCAGCTCCTCCGGCTGGTAGGTCTTGAACCGGTTGTCCACCCACTCCTTGCCCGCTGCGGGGATCCCCGGCTCGACCGAACCGTACCGAAGCCGAGCCGCGTCGCCCCGGACTTGTTCGCCAGTAGCGCGAACGCGCGATTCGTACCAGAGCGCCTTGGTGGCGGCTGTGTCGATGTTTCTCGGCTCCGGTCGAGAGGACGGCACTCATAATCGGCATATCGGAAAATTCCTCTTTGCTCATAATTGCGTCCGCCCATTCTCGTCGGCCTTTCTTGGCCATTGCCTAACGTGTCCGCGTGTGATGAGATTATGATTCGATTTACCCATTCCGGCCGGGATGTAAGGCGGCAGAATTGCGACATGGATAGACATGTCCTTTTCGGCGGCCACAGGATCGATATTTCGAACAATCGACGGAGGAAGATCGCCATGTTCAAAAAACTGCTGCGTTTCCTTCCCGCCGGCCTCGCGGTCGGCTCGCTGCTGGCCACCGTGGCCCTGCCCGCTCCGGCATCGGCGTCAGCCTCCCTGACCGGAATGCGACAGAATGTCGTCACCGTACTCGGCTACAACAGCACCGACTGGAAATACCTCCAGGTGCCGCCCGGGACCAATGCCCCGCGTTTCTACGATCCGAACTTCGATGACAGTGACTGGGCGAGCGGACAAGAAGGCTTCGGCACCACCAACGGCACCTGCGCCTGGAACAACTCCACCAACGTCAAGACGTCCTGGGCGGTGAACACCGACATCCTGGTACGCCATTGGGTGCACATCCCGCGCGACGCACAGCAGGTCCGCATCCAAGGAACGATCGACAACGACGCGCGGGTCTACTTCAACGGCCGCCTCGTTCAGACCGTCAGGAGCGGCGGCTGCGCCGCGGGCGCGATCAACGTCGTCATACCCGTCAGACACCTGGAGCGCTGCAACCTCCTGGCCATCCGCGGCCATGACTACGGCGTCGCGACCTACCTGAACGTCGAGGTCAGCTACGTGAAGCAGACCCCCACCGCCTGAACAGGCACCCCCGCGAGCCCCCGGTCCCCATGAACTGTGAGAGGGCCGGGGGCTCTCTCCGCGCGGCGCTCTCTCGCCAGGACGGGAGATCCCTGGATGCCCGCGGACGTGGGCTCCATGTGTGGACGGATGACCGCCATGACCGAGCGGTGACCGAGTTTGGGTGGCACCCCGACGCTGCCTGGCAGAATCGACCCAAAAATTTTCGACCGGGGTTGTCGTATCTGGGCCGCGGCGTTCGTAGCCAAGGTGAACGGCCGCCCACAAGGGCGCTGTCACGACCAGCCGTCACGACGAAGAGAGATGCCGACCGATGCAGCAGCACCCACAGGCCAAGATCCGCCACATGGCCGAGCTCGTCGAGCCGATCGCCACCGCGACCTTCTCCGAGGTGGCGAACGAGGCGTTCCTGGCCGTCGGCATGCGCAACTACTGGGACGGATACTTCGCGGGCCGGGCCGCACCCCTGGGGACGGCACCGTCCGAGGTCGTGCACGCGGTCTTCTACAACTTCGCCGACGGCGAGGTGGCACGCCACATCCCGTGGGTGTGGGGAAAGATCACCCCGCAGGAGGCGATCACCGTGCGCGAACGGGGCAGCGCCGCCGCCCTACGGCAGATGATCGGGGAGCTGGCCGATTCGCCGGGTCTGGTGCGGGCCACCGACCTCGCCATCCGAGCGGCGTTCAGCGCGCCGACCGAGGGCCGGCCACTGTACGCCGGGCTGCGCGCGCTCGACGTGCCCGAAGAGCCGGTGGCCAGGCTCTGGCACGTGGCGACGCTGCTGCGGGAACACCGAGGGGACGGCCACAACGCCGCCCTTCTCGCCCACGGCATCGGCGGCACCGAGGCCCACGTCCTCATGGCCCTCTCCCTCGGAATGAGGGCGGAGGAGTTCGGCCGCGTCCACCACCTGCCCAAGGCTCAGCTGGCCGCCGTGGTCGACGGGCTGCGCGACCGCGGCCTCGTGGACGCCGCCGGCGGATTCGCCCCCGCCGGCCGGGAGACCAAGCAGCGGATCGAGGCGCTCACCGACGACCTGGCCGCCCCCGCGTACGACGTGCTCAGCGCGGACGAGCTCGACGAGCTGGCCGCGGGGCTCCAGCCGATCGCCGCCGCGGCATGGGCCTTCGACAACTGAGCGAGTGCCCATGCGGGCGAGTGGCGCGACGGCGTGACGTACGGCAGTGCGGGCGATCAGGATCGTGTTCGACCTCTGATCCCTCCGCGTCGATCGGTGCGATGCGAGGTCCAGGCCGCCCCCGCAGCGACGAGGACGACGATGCTGATCAGGGCCAGCGACACCGTCGCGGCATCTCGTCCGGGCAACTGCATCATGTTCCGGAGGGTTTCGCCGGCGCCGTGGAAGGCGAAAGCGGTCGCGCCACAGCCGAAGACGAGCCCGGCGGCACCGGCGACAGCGGTCACGGTCCTGCCGGCGTTCTTCGGCAGGAACCGCGCGAGACTGGCGCACAGCAAGCCGGTGATGACGACATCGGCAACGGCGACGATCAGTGCGGTGTCGTCCCTGAAGCGCTCGAAGTGCTCCCACGTGCCTCCGGCATCGGGGAGTCCTGCGACGCCGAGCGCCGTCAGGCCCACCACCGCTGTCATGGCCACGATCAGCGCGGCGACGCCTGAGCGTCCCCCCTCCTTCGTCCGGACTGGGAGGATCTTGGTGTCGCGCCGCACGCGGACCGTGGTCGCGGACTGTGCACCTGCCATGGCCAGCGCCTCGTCGACCGTCGGCCTGCGGCCCGGGTCCTTGTCCAGCAGCCGGGTGATGAGCCGCGTGAGCGGTCCGGTGCGTTGCGGTGCCGGGGCCTCGTCCAGCAGTACCGCGGCCAAAGTCGCTTCCTGGGTGTCGCGGCGGAACGGTGAGACGCCCTCCACCGCCTGGTAGAGGGTCACACCGAGGGAGAACAGATCCCCGGCGGGAAGGTCGTCACTGCCGCGCAACCGCTCGGGCGCCATGTACTCCGCCGAACCGATGAACATCCCGGTGGCGGTCAGTGCGGAATCGGTGTGGTGGATCGCCGTCCCGAAGTCCGTGAGCAGGACTTTTCCGTTCTTGGCGAGCATCACGTTGGCCGGTTTGATGTCGCGGTGCACGACGCCTTCCCGGTGTGCTGCTCCGATCGACGTCAGCAGTGCCCCGGCGACTTCGACGGCCCTGTCCATCGGAAGAGGTCCGTGCTCCTCGACGTACTCGCTCAGCGAGCAACCCTCGATCAGTTCCATGACGATCCAGGGAAGGCCGTCCTCGATGACGACGTCGTGGATCGCGACGATGCCGTCGTGCTGGCGCAACCGGGCGGCGTTGCGTGCCTCGCGTGTGGCGCGCGCCAGCCGCTCGGCCCGTTCGGTTTCCGGCATCCACGGCGGCAGCCGCAGTTCCTTGATCGCGACGTCCACGTCGAGGGTCTCGTCGCGAGCCCGCCAGACCCGCCCGAAACCACCGGACCCCAGTTCGTCCGCAAGCCGGTAGCGCCCGCCGACCACGTAACCGGCCGGCCTCGAAGTCATGCCCCGTCTCCTGCCATCGCCCTGGCGCGAACAGATGATCAGCGTACAAGCCACCGCCATCGGTGCATGCCCGTTTGCTTCACCTGATCGCCTACCTGTCAGGTAATCGCCCTGCCTACGAGATGCGTGTCAGGATCGGCAGCACCGAACACGGCTGCACCAGGAGGACGCCATGCCCGCCTACGTCATCGCCCATCTGCAGGAGGCGGCCCCGCATCCGGAGATCGCCGAGTACATGGAACGGCTCCCCACCACCTTCGAGCCGTACGGCGGCCGCTACCTCGTCCATGCCACCCAGCACGAGGTGAAGGAAGGCACCTGGCCCGGCCATGTCGTGATGCTCGGGTTCCCGGGCATCGCCGAGGCACGGGCATGGTGGGACTCTCCCGCGTACCGGGAGATCGCGCCGCTGCGCTCGCGGCACATCGAGGGCGACATCATCATGGTCGACGGTCTGCCCGACGACTACCTCCCCACGGCGGCCGTCACCGCCATACGGGAGACGGCGGCCCTGCCCGAACAGGTCGTCGGGAACGACCATGGCCTGCGTGCCGAGCGCGAGACCACCGCCGCCGAGAGCCTCCCCGTCTGATCTTCCGCGCGACTTTGTCGGTCGTTCTCGCCATACTCGCCGCTGTCGATCAAGAGCAGGCAGGGTGGAGGTATCGGCATGAGCATGGAGCGCACGCTGGCGTTCGTCGGCGGGGGTTCGGCCAAGTTCTGGGAGGTGCGCCAGGACGGCGCGGAGCTGCACATCCGGTATGGACGGATGGGCGCGGCCGGTCAGACGCAGGTCAAGTCGTTCGGCTCGGCCGCCGCCACGGCTGCCGCGGACAAGCTGGTGGCGGAGAAGTTACGCAAGGGCTACACGGAGGACGAAACGGCCCCCTTACCGCAGGAGGCTTCGCCCGCGGCCGCCGGCGGCGTCGAGGACGAGGACCGGCTGACGTTGCCGCCCACCTGGTTGCGCGCTCTCCACCCCCGGCGGGGCGGAGCGAAGGTCTCGGTGAGGCGGCCGGATGCGAGCGCGCCGGAGAAGCTGACCGCCGAGCTGGACAAACGCGGGAAGATGCTCGCCGACATGGTGGCGAAGTGCCCGGATCCGGCGCTCGCCTTGGCGGGGGCGGCGGCGTCGCTGCCCCCGGGCCGGTCGGCTGGAACGCTTGTCTGAACGGCTGGTGACGAAGGTGGCCCGCCGGGGCATCACCGGGTTCACCGACTCCTCCGGCCGCGTCTGGTCGGTGACCGCGTACGCCGAAGCGGCGGTGCGGGCCGCGATGGCGCAGGCCGCGACGGACGGCCACCTGGCCACGCTCGCCGAGAACGGCATCGACCTCGTGATCGTGTCTCGGCTGCCGTTCACGTGCCCGCGGTGCGCCCTCTGGGAGGGGAAGATCCTGTCGCAGGACGGGCCGATCGGCTTCCGGCAGGTTGAGTCCGCCGTGTCCGACGACATGATGGACGTGCTCGTGGAGGGCACCGTCGCCCAGGCCCGCGCCGCCGGTCTGCTGCATCCCGGCTGCGGGCACACGCTCAGCGGCTACCTGCCGAAACGGCAGGCGGTGGTAGCGCTCGACACGGAGCACCGGCGCAAGGCCGGTGCTCGTGTTGCCGCTCTGGAAAATCGGCTGACTCAGCTCAGCCACGACGCTGGCATGCCTCGGAGAGGTGATCGCGAGCGGATCTAGCGATCATGTGCGGGCGCTGGCCCTGCACCCATGCCGTGATCACGGAGAAGCCGACCACTCTGCCGCATCTGCGTGGTAAAGGCATTCGTTCTCGTAGTGGAACGAACCCTCGTTCTTCCAGAGCCACCCGCTGTCGGCCCAGAACGCCCAGGAACAGTGTGTGATCAGCCGGACATGCCCGGCTGCTCCACTGCAATTGAGCATTCCTCGTCTGCCGCCGTCTACTCCGGCCGTACACCAGGGAAGCTCCCCGGCCAAGGCTGGAGTTGGGGCGACGAGCGCGATGGGGGCGGCGATAGTTGCTGCCGCGAGGGCGAGCTTGAGCGCTCGCGTTGGTATGCGCACGCTGGCCTGCCTTTCCAAGAGAAAGTTGCTGACAGTTCTTCATTAAACGAGGAAGTCCCCGTGTGTGTCAGTCCCCGAATACACCACACCCGATCAGTGAATTCTCCAGGTGTGTCCCGAACCAATGTCCCCATAAACGGCGACTTGACATTATGGACAAGCAAGCGACCAGGGTTGATGTGCTGTTCGACCTGGCGATTTACGCGGCTTGCTGCCAATTGGCCTCGCCTGCTTGATGCGGCGCTGTGTCATGCCACCTCTAGCAGGATCGAATTATTCCGGTCCGCCTGGCGCGGCCCCTTTCTCATGTCCGGCTCCGGGAGGGCCTGCGATGTTCGATCACTCGATGTTGCCGACGACGCCTGGCGCGATCACCGGCTACCGCAAGAACGGCCAGCCGATCCGGCTCATCGCCGGAGGAGCGCCCGAGGGAGAGGGGAGGGGCGAAGGTCAGCCGCAGGGCGAGCCCGCAACAGGGCGGCGCTCCCGACTCGGCCGAGGCCACGCAGCCCGACCAGCAGCCCTCTGGTAGTACTGCTCCAGCAATGGCAGATAGTTGTTGCCGTGATGCGCCGAGATCGTCTCATGGGCCCCGGTCAGCGCCTCCACGCCGCCGGCCCGCTCCAGCGTCTTCAGCACCAGGTGCCCGGCCCGTTCGGCGACCTCGAGCGTCAGCAGAAGTTCTGGGCGAGCAGGTTCCGCGACGCGGGCTGGCAGACCGAGCGCTTCATCGACGACATGCGGACGAGCCCGTTCTTCTACTCCCAGGAGATCGTCCAGGTCCGGACCGGCACCTGGTCCGAGGGCCGCGTGGTCCTGGCCGGCGACGCCGCCCACTGCGTCTCCCCTTACAGCGGCATGGGCGTCTCCGGTGGTCTGGTGAGCGCCTATGTCCTGGCCGGCGAGATCAACCGGCATCCGGGCGACCTGCCGACCGCACTGGCGAACTACGACAGCGTGCTTCGGCCCTTCGTCGACGAGATCCAGGGCGAGGTGAATCCGCGTCTCCTGCGCCTGGGCATGCCGATGACCCAGCGTGCGATCGACGCCTTCCAGGCCGCCACCGCACTGGCCTGCTTCCTGCACCTTCCCGATCTCGTCGCACGCCCTTCGAAGGAGGACCGCGGCGGCAACTGGCGGCTCCCCGAGAACCCGGCGCCGATCAGCACCGTCTGAGCTGGGAGGAAGGTCAGCAGCCGCCGCAGAGGTCCTCACGGCTGATGCGGTCCATCACCATCGTCCCCCGGAGCTCACAGGGTGGCTGCGGCGCCCGCGCGGGCCTGCAGCGTGTCCAGCACGTCGACGTGCTCGGGCGGCACCGACACGTCCAGGGTCAGGCCGCCGTCGGCGATGGTCAGGGTGAAGGTGAAGAAGGAGCAGCAGCCGTTCTCGCGAGCCGTCAGTTCGGCGGTCCGGGCGGCGGAGCCCGGGCCGAAGACGAGATCGAGACGCAGCCGGGTGCTCTCCGGCCGCGTCAGGCCCTGCACCGCGTCGGCGAACAAGGCGTCGAACTCGGCCACGCGCAGCGGCTGCTCGGCGGTGGGCAGGGTGCAGGCGGAGGGAGCCCATCCCTGGTCAAGGGTGATGTCTTGCGTCATGCCTCGACGGTAAGCCTGTACCTGGGTACCGAATGCAAGCCTCTTTCGGCACGGCGCCACAACGACGCTCGCCTGCCCGCTGTTGTCCGGCACCGAACATGCGGCATCCGCCAAACGGCACCTGACCGCAGCGCACATCAAGAGGGTGGGCTTCGGCCGCCTGTCTTTGGGGCGGTGAGCGTTCCGACCGGTCAGCGCGCTGACGCGCACCGGCGGGTCCGGCCGTGGTCGATCGCGAACGCGATCACCGCGATGACCACGGAAACCGCGCCGATGACTGTGCCCAGGACCGCCATGGAGTTCAGCGCGTCGATCTCGGGGATCGCCGCGACCCCCGATTCCGCCTTGTTCTGAGCGACGTGGCTGAACACCGCACCGAGCCCGGCGATGCCCGTGGCCATGCCGATCTGCCGCAGGGTGCCGAACGTGGCACTGGACATGCCGGCGTTCTCCTGCGAGGCGAAGGTCAGCGATGCGGCCTGGTTGACTGCTGTGAGTGAGCCGAGCCCGACCCCATCGATGATCATGCCTGGCAGGAAACGGGTCCAGTTGTCGTCGTGGCCGAAGGTCCCGACGACGTACATGCCCGCCGTCACCAGCACCATGGTGGCCGGCAGCGAGACTCCGATCGGCACGCGCCTGGCGAACGTCGCGGTCACGGGCGCGTTCCGCCCGGTGGACCCGCAGGTCGCGGCCACGATCCTGTTCACCGTCCTGCACAGCGCCGCAGACGCGATCGCCACCGGAGAGCAGTCACAACGCTGGCTGGTGGTCGTCCACGACCTCACCCGCCACTGGCTCGCACCACCATCGAGGGAGCAGTGACACGGGCACTTCTCGTGGATCCGTGTTGATCGTTGCGGCCCGGAACCGAACACAACCGGCGGGTTCGCGCCGGTCCGGGCACCGCCGGCCTCGCCGGCGCAGGCGTCCGTCTCTCGCTTGACCTCTTGCGCGTCAGTCCGGCAGCCAGTGCAGCTCGTGCGCCAGGGTTTTGGCGACGGCACGGATGCGGCGGTGCAGCGGCGACGGCTCGCGTGGGAGGACCAGGTGGATCGTCAGGCTGGGCGCGCCCCGCAGCGGTCGCCAGGTGAGACCGGCCGGTTGTGTCATGACCGCGGCTTCTCCGGCCGGGGCGAGGGTGACCCCGTCGCGCAGGTCGCGCTGAGACATGTCGAAAGAGACTGCGGGCGTGTGGAATCGGGGGTGTGGCCGGGCGTCTCGGAACAGTGCGGACAGCTGATCGTGGATCACGGGGTTGGCCGCACGGTCCGGGAGTCGCAGCGGATACGCGGCCGCGTCGGCGATCTCGATCTCCGGGTGTTCGGCCAGCGGATGGTGCTGCGCCAGCTGGACCCCGACGCGCTGACGCCGCAGCAGGAACCGGCGCACGCCATGGCCCGGCTGTTCACCGCGGGTGATCCCGGCATCGATGCGGCCGTCGGCGACCGCGGGGGAGATCTCCGGTGTCGCCATCGGGACCGCGCCGACCGCGAGTCCGCTGTTGCCGCGCATCAGCCTGTCCACCAGGGCCGGTGCCGTCTCGGCCCCGGTGCTGAGGCTGTATCCGATGCGCAGCGTGCCCAGTTCACCGGCCGCCGCGCTCCGGGCGGTGTCCCATGCCCGGTCCAGCGCCGCCAGCGCGGGTGGCGCGGACTCCGCCAAAGCCGCACCGGCCCTGGTCAAGACGACGGTACGGGTGTTGCGGACCAGCAGGGCCGTACCGAGTTCCGCCTCCAATCGGCGCATCCGGGCACTGAGTGCGGGCTGTGCGATACCGATCCGTGCGGCCGCGCGGGTGAAGTTCAACTCCTGCGCCAGCACCAGGAAGTACCGCAGGCTCACCGTATCCGGCGCCACGTGCCCTCCCTGCCGATTGATAACGATCCGTTCTGAGTCTAGCCCGAACCGGTCTTTCCCTCGATCGCCTGTCGAGCCCTAACCTGCGCATATGACGATTCAGCCGACCGCATTACCCGTCGCCGGGATAGATCGATCTGAGTGTCAATTCGCAGTCGGACGTGTCCGGTCGAACATAGGAGGCTTCCATGGCCAAGGGCTACTGGGTCAGTGTCTACCCCGTCATTTCCGACCTTGAGCGGCTGGCTGCCTACGACAAGCTGGCCGGTCCCGCTGTCCAGGCCGGGGGCGGGCGCAACCTGGCCCTCCTCCCGTCCCTTGGCGGTCGAGTCGTCGCCCACGAGGCCGGGATCACGCAGCGCGTCGTTCTGATCGAGTTCGACAGTTTTGAACAGGCCGTCGCGGCATACGAGAGCGAGGCATACCAAAAGGCGCTGGTGGTCTTCCCCGACGGCGTCGAGCGCGACTTCCGCATCATCGAAGGCAACGACTGACCGGCGGGCCCAGCCGTCGCTGAGCATCCGTCACCTGATACGCACACCGTCAACGGCGTCCATGGCCGCCGCCATACCCTGAGCGCCTCCGGGCCGTAGCGGGGGCAGAGTGTTTCTGCCCCCGCTATCGCGGTTACTTCACGGAGTAGGCGTCGGCGAGGACCTGCTGGACGGAGTTGCCGTCCTTGTCCTTCGCCTCGACCTTGATCGAGATGCTGCCCGGCCCGCCGGGGTTCTGCACGAGCACCTTCTCGCCGGCCACCGCCGTGGCAGCCGTCCAGTGCGCGCCCTTGTCGGCGGAGATCCAGACTCCTCGCAGCGACGGCGACCTGCCGCCTTGCGGCTTGACGGTGAAGGTGAACGGCTTGCCCGCCTGGACGGTGTCGTTCTCCGGCAGCCCGAGCCCGTACGCGAGGTGGATCAGCGGCGCCTGGGCGCAGGGCTGCTTGTCACCCCACAGCACCGTGTCCAGGCAGGGCTGCGGGGCGCTGTCGCCCGTCGGACGGGCGGACCGGAACGTCCAGGTGGTCTCGACGCCGGTGCCGGAGTGCTTGCCGGCGAACCCGTCCTTCCACGAGTCCGTGAGCCGGTACGCGCCCGACCCGGCGGGGACGGTGTAGTAGGGCAGGCCCATGTCGTCGTACTGCGGCTTGACCTCGGTGGCGCCGCTGAACAGGTGGATCTCCTCGGTCCCCGGAGCGCCCTGGTACATGTGGCCCGGGTTGGAGGCGTCGGAGTAGTAGCCGTAACCGAGCGAGGTGAGCGCGCGCAGCCGCAGCCGGTCGCCCTGGCGGCAACCGTCGCAGTAGACGGCCGAGGTGACCCAGTCCGGCAGGTCGGGGCCGGTGGTGAACTGGGAGGGGACGATGGATTCGTTCCAGTCCTCCCGTTCCTTGGCGGCGCCGGCGAAGCCGCGCAGGGAGCTGGCGACGCGAGCCTCGCCCGAGGTGGTGAGGTCGAAGAAGGCGTAGTCACGCCCCCACAGCACGTCCCGGCCGGCCGCGTTGTAGTACTCGGTCCTGGTCGTGGGCCCGGTGAAACTGTGCGAGCCGCGGATGCTGAAGCGCTGCTCGGGGGAGTAGGTGTGGTCGGCCTCGATGAAGTTCGCGTCCGGCCCCCACGTGCCCGCCGGCGGCGGGAACTGCGCGTGGTAGGTGGTCGCGACCTCGGTGAGGTCGCGGGCCTTCGGGGCGAAGTTCAGGCGGCCCGCTGTGGTCCCCTTCATGTAATAGGCCAGTTTGTACTCGAACGGGGTGGTGGGCGTGACGTGCAGGCCGGCGCTCGGGTACGGCTTGCGAGCCAGGGCCTTGCCGAGCTGGTCGGCCTCGCCGCTGTCGATCCACAACAGCGGGATCCTGTTCTGCGCCGCGTAGGCGGGGTCATGGAGGATCCACGCGAACCGGTCGCTGGTGACCACGCCCGCGGCCCCCGCCTTAATGGCCAGGTCCAGGTCGGCCAGGAAGGGGTCGAGCGCGTCCCTGGCCGGGAGGAAGACGAGTTTGCCGCGCGCGTCCGCGCCGCCGCGCATGTCGTCGCCCGTGGTCAGGCTCAGCCGCCGGTCGGCGGCGAACTTCGGCACCAGCGCGTCGTGCTCGCTGATGTAGTGGGGGCTGAGCCGGAGCCCCGGCACGGCCAGCTCGACCTCGGGAGCGCGGCGGATCTGGTCGAAGAGCACCGTGGACGTGCCCACCGTGGGCGCCTTCCGCACCCGCGTGACCCAGTACTTGCCCCTGTTGAGCACCTGGTAGCTCAGCAGCGAGGCGCTCGCGTACATCTGCCCCGAGGCGGTCGTGCGGGCGGCCATCACGTTCGTGAACACCGGCTCTGACGGGCGCGGCGTGCTCACCTGGATGGGCTCGACGTCGGTCGCGTCGAGGGTCACCGTGGTGTCGCCGTCGAGCTTGATCTCGGGAGCGAGCAGCACGGAGTACTGCATCTGCCGGTCCGGCTTGGTGAACCACGAAGGCGTGGCGCTGAGGGAGTAGACGCCGCCGTGAGCGAGTTTGAGCTCGGTCTCCAGCGTGCCCGGCGTGTCGGTGGTCCGCCAGTCCAGAACGTCCGTGGTCATCGGCTCCCCTTCGAGGAGCGGGTCGGTGTCGCTGACGCGCACGGCGGACAGGACGTTCTGGAGCACCGTCCACTCCGGCCGGCCGACGAACCTGACGCGCACAGTGTCCGTCCTGGCGCCCTTGCGGAACGCGATCGGCGCCGTCAGGCGGGTCGTGCCCGCCGTGGCCGTCAGGCGCCCCTCGTACCAGCCCGGGTCGCCGAGCGTGGGCTCGATGGTGAGGTCCGCGCCCGCGGACCCGCCCGCGGGGACGGTCAGCGACGACGGGCTGAGCGTGGCCATCCCGGAGGGCGGCTGGGCGTCGCCGTGCTTCAGCGTCATGGACAGGTTCAGCGTGACCGGTTCCTTGCCGGTGTTGCGGAAGGTCACCTTCCTGGTCAGCGTCTGGCCGGTGTACGGGTCGCTGAAGCCGGCGTAGACCGTCGCCAGGTCGTCGAAGACCTGCTGGGTGACGGCCTGCCCGATGTCCAGCCGCCCGGAGCCCTGGTCGTAGAGCGGGTCGTCGCCCGGCTTCGCGGTGGCCGTCAGAGCGGTCTTGAGCTGCTCGGACGTCCAGTCGGGGTGCTGCGCGGCGAGGATGGCGGCGGCGGCCGCGACGTGCGGCGCGGCCATCGAGGTGCCGGACGCCGCGGTGTAGTTGTCGTCGATCGGGCCGCCGCCCGGGATGCTGCTGCCCGAGCCCAGCGAGGTGCCCGCCGCGCGCGCCGCGATGATGTTCACGCCGGGTGCGGTGATCTCCGGCTTGATCGCGAAGTCGTCGCTCAGGCGGGGACCGCGGCTGGAGAACGAGGCGACCTTGTCGGCCGGGTCCACCGCGCCGACGGTGAGCGCCGAGGTCGCCGCGCCGGGAGCGCCGACGGTGTACCGGCCGGGGCCCGAGTTGCCCGCCGCGACCACGAACAGCGTGCCGTACTGGGCGGTGAGCTCGTTGGCCGCCTGGCTCAGCGGGTCGGTGCCGTCGGTCGGGTTCGAGCTGCCCAGACTCATGTTGACCACCCGGACGTGCTCGCCGGCCGCCTGCCACTGCATCGCCGCGATGATCTCGGAGTCGTTGCCGCTCCCGTTGTCGCTCAGCGCCTTGGCGATGACCAGTTTGGCGCCGGGGGCGACGCCCTTGTACTTGCCGTTCGAGGCGGCGCCGCTGCCCGCGACGATGGAGGCCACGTGGGTGCCGTGGCCGAACCGGTCGGTGACCTCGTCAGGGTTGCCGCCGCCCGGGCTGCCTTCGGGGACGAAGTTGCGCGCCGCGGCGATCATGCCCTGCAGGTCGGGATGCGCGGTGTCGATCCCGGTGTCGATGATGCCCACCTTCGCGCCCGTGCCGTCGTAGCCGGCCGCCCAGGCGGTGGGTGCGCCTATCTGCGTGTTGCTGACGTCGTCGAACGCCTTGACCTTGCCGTCGAGCCACACCTTGCGCAGGCCGCCCGCCGCGGACCTGGCGCTGCCGAGGCCCTGGTCCCGTCCGAGGGACTGCCAGAACGTGGTGGCCTGCTTCTTGTCCACCTTGATCGCGGCGCCGTCGATGCTGTCCAGCACCATCGGCTCCGCGCCGCCCTTCAGCGACCTCGCCTTGCCCGCCAGGTCGCCGGCCTTGGTCTGCGGCGGGTACTGGACGATGAGGGGGATCTGTGCGGACTTGGCGTCCCCGTACCCGTTGGCCGCCAGGTAGTCGATGTTGAACAGTTCCTTGTCAAGGATTCCCTTGGTGACGTAAGGCCCGGCGTCAGCGGGGATCACGTAGTAGCCGTGATCGTCCTGCTGCGCCTGGAACGTCCGAGCCTCCCGGCCGTCGCCGGGCTCCAGTGTCGCCGACGCGCGGCCCTTGCCGTCCTTGGTGTAGGTGACGGTGTCCCCGGTGATCAGCGTGATCTTGACCGGTGGCGTGCCGGTCACCCGCGCGTCCGTCTTGGCGGCCAGGGGTGTCGCGGTCGTCGCGGTGGCCGCTTCCGGCACCGCGACGAGCGGCACGGCGAGTGCGGCTGCGAGTAAGGCCACGAGTCTGCGGCGCCGAGGGGTGGACAGCATGCGCACAACTCTCTCCAGACTGAAAGATCGTCCATCGTCGCCCATGCGCGATGGAGATCGTTTCCTCGCTGACCTAATCTGGGATTCAGTCAGGACACAAGAGCGCAGAACGGGCCAAAACCCGCCAGGTGGCGGTAACCCGCCGCCTCTGTCGCCGGGAGAAGAGGGAGCCGTCGATGCTCGAAGCGATCGGCCTCTCACCGGCCGAGAGCCGTCTGTACGCGACGCTCGTCGAGAACCCGCGATCGTCCGCCGACGAGCTCGCCACGCAGTGCGGGATCTCGCCGCTGCTCGCGGGCCGCACGCTGGCGGCCTTCGCGCGGCGCGGCCTCGCCAGCAGGCTGCCGGGCCGCCGCGCCCGTTATGTCGCCGTCGCTCCCGACATCGCCATCAGGCCGCTGCTCGCCCGTCACGAGGAGGAGCTTCACCAGGTACGTACGGCCATCAGTGAGCTGACCAGCTCGTTCAACCTGGCCTCCCGCTACGCGACGCATCCGGCCGAGCAGGTGGAGGTCATCACGGGGACCGACAACATCGTCAACAGGGCGTACGCGCTGCAGGACAGCGCCCAGGTCATGTTCCGCAACATCGACAAGCCCCCGTACGCCATGCGCGGTCACGGCGACAACGTCGCGCGCGAGCGGCACATGCTCAAGTCGGGCATCGACTACCGCACCGTGTACGACCGGGAGGCCCTGGAGGTCCCCGGCAAGTTACGCCTCATCCAGGAGTCCATCGCCCACGGGGAGAAGGCCCGCGTGGTGGCCGAGGCGGCGGCCAAGATCTGGATCGCCGACGACGCGCTCGCGCTGATCCCCATCCGCAACAGGTCCAACTCCATCGACGCGGCGTTCATCCTGCACCAGTCGGCCCTGCTCGACGCGCTGATCGCGCTGTTCGAACGGGAGTGGCAGCGGGCGTTGCCCTTACGCGCCGCCCCCCGACCCGCCGCGCACACCGATGAGCTCGACGAGCTGACCAGGGAACTGCTCGGGCTGCTCGCGGGCGGCCTGACGGACGAGGCCATCGCGCGGGCACTGGGGCTCGGGCTGCGTACCGTACAGCGCCGCATCCACGCCGTCATGCGCGACCTGAACGCCGTGACCCGCTTCCAGGCCGGCCTGGAAGCCCGGGAGCGCGGCTGGATCTAGCTGTCGACCGGGTCGGCGCGTGGGCTCCGGCCCTGCTGGGCGAGGACGGGGACCTCGCCAGGCGTTCGTGATCCCGCGGTAGGGCCACAGGTCCGAGCCGCACACGCACGCCGCGGTCACGCGGATGATCGCGTCGGTGGGTTGGACGATCGCCGGGTCCGTCCGCTCGTCGACACGGACGTCACCGGGGGCATGCAGGACTACGCCACGCATATGAATTTCCTTCGAAAGTCGTTGAAACCGGGCCAGGAGCGCGTCGAGCACCGGGCGGTCCCACTGATCCTGTTTCCGGACCTGGGCCCGACCAGCTCCGTCCTCGGAGAAGCCAGGGCATCCGCAGGGCCTTCCTTTGCCACGGCCCCTGCCCGAACTGCCGTCCAACCAGGGCGCCCCGTCCTGCCGGTCGGCCTGACCGAAGGGACGGAACGGGGATGGCCGGCGGCCGTCCCCGGCCCTTTGCTAGATCGCGGCCCTGTCCAGAAGGGCGGCCACCTCATCGGCCCTGAACACGAACCCCGCATGTGACGTGTCCAGGGTGTGCACGTCGTACGGGTTACCGGGTGTCAGGGCGTCCGCTTCGGCGATCAGCCTGTCCTGCATGGCCACCGGCAGTGAGCGGTCGCCGGTCAGGCGGATGTAGGCGCGGGCGATGGTGCCCCAGGTGCCGGCGTCGACGCGGGCGTCGGCCGTCATCACCGCGATGGACTCGTCCGGCTGCAGGATGTTGAGGAAGGCACGGAACTGCTCGTCGCTGACGTCCGCCATGGTGGCGGCCTTGAGCGCGTTGAGCAGTTCCGGGTTCGCGGTGCGGTGGTTGGCCGGCCGACGCCGAGCCGGGCGGGGTCGCCGACGTTGAACGCGGCCAGTGGGGCCATCAGGTTGCCGGCGAACTCGGGCTCCTGCATGTACTCGATCGGGTTGGCGCACCGCACGCACGACCAGGCGGAGATGTAGACGAGCCGATCCACCAGGTCGGGGATGACGTTGCCCGCACCGCTGATGGTCAGGCCGCCGAGGCCGGCCGCCACCAGCACCACGGGCCCGTGCTCCGCCACGCGCCGGACCACGTCGACGACCGCGTCCACGTTGTCTCGCAGGGTGACGTCGGCCAGCGTGGACGGCTCGGTCGCCCACGCGTCGAGGTCCTGGGGCCTGGTAGGCGAGCGTTTGCCGGGAACGGCGTGCGGCTGCCGGGTGAGAACGCGACAGGACAAGCCGTGGGACAAGGCCGGCGGTCGGCTGCGGGCGGAACCCATGTGGTGCGCGGCTTGTGCCACCGCACCTGTCCGCGGGGTCGCCTCAGATCGCGCCGGTCGTCGAACGACCGGCGGGCAGACCGCTTCAGCTACGGCGAAGACGGATGAACTTCTCGATCACGCCTGAGAGCGGAGTCGGCGCCGCGCATGCGTCTGGGATGAACTGACGCCGCTGTTTCGGCAGCACGTCCAGCCCTACGGCGAGGTACGGCTGGACGCGTTCGGAGCTCATGGCACGCGCCGTTCGCCGTGCCCGAACCTGGTTGGGCCGCTGAAAGTGCGTTGCAGGCGGTCTGCTCCTCAATGGTGGTCAAGTCCCCATACAAGAGGAGGATCCGATGAACCGCAGCTTGCGTACCCTGTTCGGCCTGACCGCCACCGCCGCGGCCATCGCCCTGGCCGTCCCGGCCATGAGCGTCGCCGCGAACGCGTCGCCGCCCTCGCCTTCCGACATCAACAACCCCAGCCACGCCCACGATCTCGCCCGGGCGCGCTCGTTCCTGTTCACCTACACCTTCAACGACCACCTCAAGGTCGCTGGCGGCAACTTCACCGTCGACCGCCGCGTCTTCGTGACCGTCAAGTTCAACAACGGCGTCACGAAGTTCTCCAGATGGGTGATCGCCCGCACGCACCCGGTCACGCCCGGCGGTGCCGTCTACGTGGAGACGACCATCGCCGCCCCCTGCGCCGGAGGCAAGAACGGCTACGCGCAGGCCTACGACGAGGCCACCCGTACCTGGTCGCCGCGACTGCCGGTGACGATCTGCCAGCGCATCGACTGACGGCCGTGGAACATCTTCGTCCCCCCGGTGGATGAGCCCCAGGTATCCGACCACCTTTCCGCCGCCCCGGGCGTGCTCCTTTCCGAATGCACCACCCGCCCGCCGAGCGCCCCTCAAGGGTTGGTGGGGAGGTGATCCAGTCCAGCGCCCAGCGGTTGAGGTCGAGCAGCACGGTGCCGAGCGCGGCGCCCTTCTCGGTCAGTCGGTAGTCGACCCGTACCGGGGTGGTGGCCTGCACGACCCGCTCGACGAGCCCGTCGGCCTCCAGATCCTTCAGGCGCTGCGACAGCAGCTTGTCGGTCATGCCGGGAACGGCCGCCGCGATGTCGCTGAACCGCGTGGCCCCGCCGAGCAGCGCGCGCAGCACCGTCGCGGCCCAGCGGCGACTCAGGGTGTCCATCGCCGCGGCGTAGTACGGGCAGTACGGCCGGATGTCGTCAGGATCCAGCTGGCGAGTCGAGCAGACCCGGCAGGTCGGCGACCGGGTCGAACGCTCCGGCAGGAATCTGACCCACATCTACATCACCCATGGTCATGGTGATCACTGGTTCGGCGCGTCGCTGCTGGCCGAGCGTTTTCCGGGAGCGGTGGTCGTCGCCACCGAGGGCACGATCCGGCTGATGCACGCCTCGATCAGCGGGCGGCGCCGGTCGTTCTGGGGCACGTTGTTCCCCGGGCAGCTTCCCGACCTGCGGGTGACCGCCCAGCCGGTGCCGGCCGGGGGACTCGTGCTCGAAGGGCACGAGCTGCGTCCGATCGAGGTCGGCCACAGTGACGGCGACGACTCCACCGTGCTGCACGTACCGGTGCTCGGCCTGGTCGTCGCCGGTGACGTCGCGTACAACAACGTGCACCAGTACCTCGCCGACGGCGGGTTCGACGGCGGCATCGACGCCCGGCTCCACGCCATCGAGACGGTCCGCGCCCTGCGGCCCGCAGCGGTGGTGGCCGGGCACAAGGATCCGGATCGCCCGGACGATCCACGCATCCTCGACGAGACCGCCGAATACCTGCGTACCGCTCGTGAGGTGGTCGCCGCCAAGCCCACCCCCCGGGAGTTCTTCGACGAGATGACCCAGCGCTACCCAGACCGCCTCAACCCGGGCACCGTCTGGCTCAACGCGCAGCGGCTGGCATGATGCGCGCCGTACGGTTCCACGAGTTCGGCGGCCTGGAGAACCTGCGGATCGACCAGGTGCCGCGACCGACGCCGGACGACGCCGAGGTGCTGATCCAGATCACCCGTGCCGGGGTGAGCCCACTCGACGACAAGGTCCGCAACGGTGTGCTGCCCCCGTCGATGCGCAAACCGCTGCCGCTGGTCCCCAGCGCCAGCGCCGTGGGCCGGGTGATCGACCCCGGCGCCTCCGGACCCGCGCCCGGGACGCGCGTCCTGCTGTGCGGCTGGGGCTACGGGACGAAACTCGACGGCACGTGGCGGGAAGAGGCGGCCGTCCCGTCCAGCCACCTCGTTCCCATCCCGGAGCAGGTCGGCGATGACGAGGCCGCGGCCCTGGCGGCCGGTGCGGGATATCTGACCGCCTGGTTGGCGCTCACCGAAGTCGCCCGCGTCCAGCCGGGGCAGGTCGTGCTGGCGCCCGGCATCTACGGCGCGGTGGCCTCGGCCGCGGCGCAGGTGGCCCCGCTCCTCGGCGCCTCCGGGGTCATCTCCACTGCCCGCGGCGCCGACCGTCTCGCGGCGCTCCCGCAGACCGACGGCCTCGACGTCATCGACCTCGAAACCGAAACACTGGCCTCCGGCGTCGCCCGGCTGACCGACGGCGCCGGCGTGGACGCGGTCCTCGACGGTCTCGGCGGCGACCTCATCGGTCAGGCGCTCGGTGCGTTGCGTCAGGGCGGGGTCGTGGTCAGCATCGGATACACGGCCGGCACCAAAGCGGCCATCGACGTCACCGACCTGATCTGGAAGACCGCCCGGCTCGAAGGATTCCTGTTCACCGCGTTCGCCCACCAGGAACTCGCCGACGCCTACGGCACCCTGCTCGGGCATCTGGCCGCAGGCGCCCTGCGACCGGCGATCGACCGGGTCTATCCGCTGGAGCAGGCCGCCGAGGCACAGCGCCGGGTCGTCGAGAACCGCCCGATCGGCAGAGTCTTCCTCGACCCCCAGGCATAGAAGGGCCTTCGAGGAGGCTGAGTGCCGGAAGTAGCGACCTGGGGCTTCTTCGCCTGTCCGCGATCCGTGACGTGATGGCCGTGACCTCCCACAGCTCCGGCCGGCCGGACGGCGCCAGGACCTCGGTGACCTTGGCGACCTCGTGGCGGGGTGCGGGTCGGTCCATGGAGCCAGGTGGTCGTCCGCAGAGGCTTCTCCCAGGAGCGGCGCAGGTCGAGGACGCGCTGACGGCGCGCCCCGCAACTGCGGCCGGTGGTGCGGTACGCGGCCCGCAAGGCCATTGAGGTGCAGCTCGCCCACGCGGGCGCCCTCCCGGATCTTCGATGTCAGCGGGGGTGCCGGTGAAGGCGGGTGTGGACGCGCAGGAGGCCGGGGACGATGGCGTACACCACGGCGGGGACCACGATTCCGGTGAGGACGAGGGTGCGCAGCGGAAGCGGCAGCGGTGCGAGGACGGGCCCCATCACCACCTGGACCAGCATGATCATCGAATAGACCGACAGCCAGGTGATCGCGGCGCGACGGTGAACGGAGGGAGCGGGAGTTCGCCGACCACGGCCCGGAGGCGGCCCGGCTGGATCGGGTGGCCGCCGCCGCGGGCGTCAACAAGGCGCATCTACCAGTACTTCGGCAACAAGGAGCAACTGTTCGCCGCCGTGCTGACCTGGGCGCTTAAACAGCTCGCCGAGGCCGTGCCGCTGGACGACGCCCTGGCCGGCGACCTGCCGGAGTACGCCGGCCGCGTGTACGACTACCACCGTGAGCATCCGCAGTTCATCCGTCTGCTGCACTGGGAGGGGCTGCACCGCGCCGCCGGCCCCATCGCGGCGGGGGAGGAGCGCGGCGCCCACTACGCCTCCAAGCTGGCAGCGCTCGCCGCCGCCCAGAAGGCGGGTGCCCTGAACGCGGACTTCGCGCCCAGCGAACTGCTCCACGCCGTGATCGCCCTGGCCGGATGGTGGTACGCCACGCCGCAGCTCGTTCACATGATCATGGGACAGGACGGTGCGGACAACGCTCGCGACACCCTCGTCCGCCTGGTCGCCAAGATCGTCGCATGACGCCACCCCACAGCCCGCCCCAAACGTGGGGGAACGCCAGGCGGGTGGGGGCCGGCCCGTCAAGCGACGGGTCGCGGTGCCCCCGTCCGGGAACCGCTGAGCAACAGGCCGCCGGCGAGGACGACCGCCGCGGCGGTGGCGCCGTGCACGCCGAAGGCGGTTGCGGGGTCTCCACCGGAGAGCAGCACGATGAACATGTCGCCGATCGGGGTGAGCGCCGCAGCCAGCACCACCCACCCCAGGACCCGGCGGTTGCCAGTCATCAGGACCGCGAGAATCACCAGGCCGGACGCCAGATCCCGGACGCCCTTGACGGCGAGGAATCCCGCACCCTCGCCATGAGGCCAGCTCGGCAGGCCGAAGTTGGGCGCCATGGATTGAGGGGCCAGCAGATAGCTCACCCCGACATAGCCGATGAACAGGGCGCCGACGAAAGCGAGAACAACACCGACAGTGGTACGAGATGGCACCTTTGCGGACATCAAGACATCTCCTTCAATGCTGATGGGGTCAGGACGCCTGGCGGTCGCGGGTCCAGGCGGGGCTGTCGAGGAAGTGGTGGTCGTAAAGGTCCTGGGAGGCCAGCAGTTCCTCAAGCGTGGCCTCGCCTTTGCGGAGGCGGTCGAGCAGGCGGAAGTACTCGAAGCGCTGGATGCCAGGGGCGACGATGACGAGAAGGTCGGCTGTGCAGCCGGGGGCCGCGGCGAAGGCATGGGGCGTCAACGGGGGCACGGACGCCACGTCGCCCGCCTCCAAGGTCACGATCTCCTCGCCTGCCAGGACGCGCGCCCTGCCGTCCAGGATGTAGAAGAGTTCGGTCGAGGTGGCGTGGTGGTGCGGCACGGCGCCGTCGGCGCCGTCGGCGAGCGTCATCCTGATGGTGCTCAGCGCGCCGCCGGTGTCGCTGGAGTCGAGCAGCAGTCGTCCGGTGGCGGTGGGCGAGATGATGGTCTCGGCGTCGATCTCGTGGACGACTGCCGTTTCTACGATCATTGACAAGTCAGGCTCACTTCGAGGGCAGGGGACACGAGTCGTTTCTGCGCAGGCTCGCGGGCCGCGAGGTGTCACCAGGTGGGCAGGTCGATGGCGGTGGCGGCGCGGTGGATGGGCTCGACGACCTTGGCCATGATCCGGTCCTTGCCGGGCAGCAGGCCGACCAGGCGCAGCATCAGCATCGACAGGCGCACCTGGGAACGGCTCGACAGGACCATCCGTTTGATGTTGGCGGTGCCCAGGGCCTGGTTGGCCTCGACGAAGGAGCGCATCCGCGCCTCGTACGCGGGGAAGGCGATGGTGTGGTCGCCGCCGGCCCGTTTGAGCTCGGCCGCCAGCACGTACGCGCCGACCAGCGCGAGGCTGGTGCCTTGGCCGGAGGCGGGCGAGGCGCAGTAGGCCGCGTCGCCGACCAGCGCGACCGGGCCGGCGTGCCAGGTGTCCATGCGCACCTGGCTCATGGAGTCGAAGTAGAAGTCGGGCGCGCCGGTCATGGCCTCCAGCAGGCGCGGCACCTCCCAGCCTGATCCGCGGTAGGCGTCGGCCAGGGCCTGCTGCTGCTCGGCGCGGTCGCCTGCCCTGCCGGTGGCGGCCCACAGGAACATGGCCTTCGCGCCGGTGTCCTGGCGGGTGCTGTAGAGCAGCGCCGTGCGGCCGGGGCCGACGTAGGTGAGTTCCTCGCGGTCGAGCCCGAGGTGGTTGGGCACGCTGAAGATCGAGACGTTGTAGCCCATGTCGTGGACGAAGCGCTCCTCGGGCCCGAAGGCCAGGGCGCGGGTGTTGGAGTGCAGTCCGTCGGCGCCGATGACGAGGTCGAAGTCGCGGACGAGCCCGCCGGCGAGGGTGACCCGGGTGCCGTCGATGGCGGCGATGGAGTCGCCGAAGACGTACTCGACGCCGTCAGTCGCCTCGTGGAGGAGCCGGACGAGGTCGCCGCGGTGCAGTTCGGCGTCCTGGTGGACGCGGCCGCCGAAGCTGTCGCCGTCCATGCTGGCCACCTTGCGGCCCTCGCCGTCGACGACCGAGCCGGTGCGGACGTCGGTGCGGAGGGCACGGATCTCCTCCAGCAGGCCCATCCTCTCGACGACGTCGAGGGCGGCGCCCCGGATGTCGACCTTGTAGCCGCCTTCGCGGACGTCGGTGGCGCGCTCGACGACAGTCGGGGTGAAGCCGTGCTCGCGAAGCCAGTAGGCCAGGGTCGTGCCCGCCATGCTGGCGCCGGAGATCAGGATGTTCTTCATGTCCCGAATAGTACGCACGTGTTAGACAAATGTGCAACACGGATGTGTAAGATGGCGTCATGGGAAATCGAGAGGATCTTCTGAACGGCGCCAAGCTCTGCCTCTACGAGAAGGGCTACTTCCACACGACCGCACGTGACATCGCCACCACGGCCGGGGTCAGCCTGGCGGCGATCGGCTACCACTACGGCACGAAGGACGCGCTGCTCAACGAGGCGGTGGTGGAGGCGATGCAGGAATGGGCCGACGACCTGGGCCGGGCCCTGGCCGAGCCGGGAGACTTCGAGACGACCTGGGCCAAGGTCATCGAGTCCTTCACCCGCGCCAGGCCGCTCTGGGTGATCCAGTTCGAGCTGGTCGCGCACATGGCGCGCACCCCCGAGTTGCGCGAGTCGTTCGCGGAGGCGGGACGGCAGGCCAGGCTGGGGCTGGCGGAGCTGTTCGGCTCCGACTCCGAGAAGGTGGGGGCGGTGATCCAGACGCTGGTGGGCGGCCTGGCGGCGCAGTGGCTGGTGGACCCGGACGGCGCGCCGGCTCCGGCGGACCTGCTGGAGGGCTTGCGGGTCCTGATGGGGCGCGCGCAGGTGCCGTCCGAGCGGTGAGGCCGCGCACCGGTGATCCGCTCCGAGCGACGAACGATCTCGGGGTTGAGCAAGGAGAGCCCCCGAGAGCCATGACGTCCGGGAACGCGCCCATGTCCGCGTGGTCACCCGTTCGGCGGTTCCCGCTTGACGTGCTGCGAAGTTCGGCCCCTCCGGTGATGGCCCGCCAAGACCAAGGCCTACGAGGAATCCCAGGACCCCGGCCTGGCGGCCGGCCCAGGGCATGCTGATCGTCACTGCTTTGGCTCGTCGTCGGTGGGCGCACGCCGGTCCCCGGATACGCCCGCCCCTACGGTCCGGTGCGGCCGGGACTATTGACGCTTTGTGGACCTCCACGCGCCGGCCTCGGCAGCGCGGCCGGCGCTCCAGATCATCGTCCGCTGGTGGACCCGCCGGCCGTCGTGCCGGAGGCCGGGCACCAGTGGTGCCGGGCCGTGCTCGGCGAAGCCCATGCGCTCGAAGAACCGCACCGCCCGGGTGTTCTCGACCAGGGTCTGCAGGTGGCAGCCGGGAGATCCGGCCTTCCTGAGCCGGTCGAGCCACCGGCTCATCAGCCCGTCGGCGGCACCTGTCCCTCGCGCTTCGGGTGCCACGTTGATGTGCAGGTGCGCGGGCCACCTGGCGTCGGCGAACTCGCCGACGCCGGGCTGCCTGCGGACCGCGGCCCACGCCAGATCGGCCAGGCTGCGCGCGAAGAAGGCCGCCGGCCTGGGACGGAAGACCAGCCGGTAGGTCCGCATCGCCTGCTCCATGCGCTCGCCCTCGCCGGGGAACCTCGCAGTGTCGAGGCATCCCGTCAGGTAGCCCACCAGGGCGCCCCCGGCGACGGCGACGAAGAGCGAGTCCGGCTCCAGCTCCATGTAGGGGTCCAGGTAGACGGCCGCCTCCGAGTCCACGTGCCCCCACAGCGACGCCGTGGGAGCGCCCTCGCCCACGCGCTCGAACAGCTCGCGCAGCTCGCCGCGGTCACTCGGCGCGAACGTACGGATCTCCATGCAGCCCCCCGTATTATGTACGCTCTACTCTGTACTGCATACACGATTATTAGACTATATGACGTACACAGATTCCGACCGCACGAGAGGATGTTCGATGGCCGAGCTGCCACCCGTCGTGGCGCGGATGTGGGGCCGCGAACCCACCACGCGCAGAGGCCCGAGGCCGCGCCTGGACCTGGCCACGATCACGACGGCCGCCATCGAGATCGCCGACACCGAGGGGCTGGCCGCCGTCTCCATGAGCAACGTCGCCGCCCAGGTGGGCGTCGCTCCGATGGCGCTCTACCGGTACGTCGGCAACAAGGACGAACTGCTGACCGTCATGGCGGACAGCGCCGTGCCCCCACCGCCCGAACGCGGGAACCTGTCCTGGCGCGACTACCTCGCCACGTGGACCCGGCTCACCCGCGACCTCCTGCTGTCCCGGCCCTGGCTGCTGGACCTGCGCCAGAGCACCCCGCCCATGGGCCCGCGGCGACTGCTCTGGCTCGACCGGGCCCTGGACGCGTTGTCCGACACCGGGCTGGACGACGGCCAGACGTTCAACGCCGCCACGGTGCTGAGCGGCTACGCCCTCACCGACGCCACACTCACGCACTCGCTCGGCGCCGGTGGCAAGGAGCTCGCGGCCAGGGCCAAGGGAGCCGCCGAGTACGGCGAGATACTCACCGAGGTCCTGGACCCCGCGACGTACCCGGCACTGTCGGCCATGATGCGTTCCGGCCTGCTCAGGGACTCCACCGGCTGGACGGAGGACGCCGACTTCCGGTTCGGCCTCAACCTCCTGCTGGACGGCATAGAGGCCCTGATCGCCCACCCAGCCCGTTAACCGGCCTTGGCCCCCCTCCGGGGCCGCCTTGGCGCATGTGCGGGACGAGGACGATCTGCTCAGGTGAGCAGGCCCACGAGCTGGGCCATCTCGGCGGGCGGGTCGATCACCGGCTGGATGAGCAGTTCGTCGATGCCGGCCCGTTCCAGGGTGGCGATGCGGGCGCGGAGGTCGTCGCGGGTGCCGACCAGGGTCAGGGTGTTCATCAGCGAGGGCAGGATCAGGTCCCGGTCCTGCGGCGCGATGCGTCCGAGGTAGTCGGGGTAGAGCTTGGTGTGCCGGTCGGGTGCGGTGGCGGTGGTGCCGCGCCGGTCGAGCAGTCGCCGCACCGCCTCGCGTTCCTCGGGGCCGAGTCGCTCGGCGAAGGCGCCTGTGTCGGCGCCTGTGTCGGCGGCGAAGGCCAGCAACGACAGGACGAGGTGGCCCGTCGCGTCCCTGGCCGCGTCGCCGTGGGGGTCCTCGTCCTCGTCGAGTACGTGCAGAGCGGTGACCACGTAGGAGTTCGTAGGGGAGCCGGGAACGCGGGCGGCGCGGCGGCGGGCGTCGTGCAGCGCGTGCCACGCGGTGGGGTCGAGCAGGCCGAAGGAGATCAGGCCGGTGCCGCGGCGGCCGGCGACGGCGGCGGCCTTCGGCCCGAGCTGCGCGGCCACGACGAACTCGATCGGGTCGGCCGTGTTCACGTGCGCCCCGGCGTGCAGGAACCGGACGTCGCGCACCCGGTCGCCCTCGCGGTACTCGATGCTTCGTCCGGCGCACAGGTCCTGAAGGGCGGCGGTGAAGTTCTCCATCGTCGCCGCCGTGGTCGGCCGCATGCCCAACGTGCGGCGGGCGGTGTTGCCGGTGCCGATCCCGCAGATGATCCGGCCCGGGGCCAGGGCGTTGAGGCTGGCGAACCCGCTCGCGGCGGCCGGGGCCGAGCGCAGCGCCGGTGAGGTCACGCCGATGCCCAGCCTGATGCGGCTGGTGGCCTTCGCGCACAGCCCCAGGGCGATGAAGGGGTCGCCGTGGACCATCGGGGTGTCGTTGACCCAGAAACTGTGCAGGCCCAGCTCCTCGGCCCGCACGGCGAGGTCCTCCACACCGGGGTGTGCCGTGACCACGACGCCCGCCCGCATCAGACCTCCAAGGCGCAAGGGACCGACCTGAACGTACCCAGCCTGACATCAGACGGTGGATCGAGCACGTCCAGGCCGGGAAGCCGCGGCCGATCAGGTTCTGCGCGAGATGAACATGATGTACTCGCAGCGGGTGTTCGTGCGGTTGGCGAAGCCGTGGTCGGCGTCGGCCTGGAGGAACAGGGAGTCGCCCGCGTTCAGGGTCTCGACGATCCCGCCGATCGCGACGGTGAGGGTGCCGTCCAGCACCACGAGCTGCTTCTCCGCGCCCGGCGGATACGCGGGCAGCAGCCCGGTGGAGACCTGCGCGGGCAGGTGGTGGATGATCATCTCGGCGCCTCCCGCGCCCGGGGCCGCCGACACCATGTGCCGCTCGAAGCCGGTCTCCGGGTCACGGAAGATCGGGCGATCGTCCTTGCGCATGACGATGGCCACCCCGGACGCGGCGGCCGGCGCGCCGATCAGGTCCGAGAGCGACGCGTCGAGCGCGTGGGCGATCCTGGACGCGACGCCGATCGTCGGGCTCTTCTCACCGCGTTCGACCTTGGACAACATCGCCCGGCTGACCGACGACTGCGCGGACAGCTGCTCCAGCGTCAGGCCCGCCTCCTCGCGGCGTCGCCGCACGTTGCCGCCGAACGCGCCGGCCAGGTCGTCACCGTGCTCTGGTCCGGCCGCGTTGCCGTGTTGCTCGGTCACCGTGCTCCTCGATCGATGGGTACGTCGCTGTGCACAGTGTAGGGTTTCTTCTAAAGAAGATAGAGTCTTCTATTGAAGACGGGCGCCCTGTGCGCCCAGCACGACGGAGGTTTCCATGCGTTTGATGTCGAGTGGCCGGCTCCATGCCACGTTCGAATTCGGCGATCTACAGGTGGTCTCGTTGCGGGACGGGTACATCGACATGCCGCCGACACGGCTCCGCGACGAGGACGGGCGCACGCTCGACGAGCTGCCGGCCGCCGTCCCGCTGGCCGGGGACAACCTGCGCCTGGCGGTGAACGCCTTCTTCGTCACCGACGGCACGCGGTCGCTGCTCGTCGACACCGGCGCGTCCGACGTCTGGCACGACCCCACCATGGGGCTGATCTACGACGCGCTCGACGAAGCGGGGATCGACCGCGCGCAGGTCACCGACGTGGCCATCATCCACAACCACGAAGACCACGTGAGCGGCCTGATCACGCCGGAAGGTGCGGAGGCGTTCCCCGGACTCGAACGCGTGTGGATCGGCGCGGGCGACACCTCGGTGTTCAGGGGGCGGCTGGAGCCGATCCGCGACCGGGTCGTGCCGGTGTCGGAGAACATGGCGATCAACGACTGGGCCACCGCGATCCCGACACCGGGCCACACACCCGGTCACACCGTCTACGAGGTCAGGAGCGGCGCCGGCCGCCTTCTTGTCTGGGGCGACACCGTTCACGTGCCCACGCTCCAGTTCGACCGGCCGAAGGTGTCGTGGGAGTTCGACGGCGACCAGTCCCAGGCCCGTGCCGCACGAGCGGGCCTTCTGGAACAGCTGATCCGGCCGCAGCACTTCGTGGCGGGCGCCCACCTCGACTCACCCGGCATCGCCCGCGTGAGCTCGTCCGGCGAGGGTTATGCGCTGGAGTATCTGGCACCACCGATCGGCTGATCGAATCTGGCGCCGCGCCCGCGACGGCGGCCAAGACGGGCAGTGAGTTCGATGCCGCGGTGCCCGTCCTGGGGCCGCTTGATCGCTGGCGGACGTGGCGGTCGCCGGGTTGACTGCACTGGCGACCACTCTGCCCGTGCCCGCCGACCTGGCCCACCTGGTGGCGGGGAAGTGGTGCCGAGAGGGTTGCCGCATCCCGCCGTCGATCTGCTGGTCATGCCTGACGGAGCCGGCCGGCCGGTCCGGAGACACGCGTCCGGCGGGGACCCCTGCCCGGGGGCCGGCCCCCTGGTCGGAGTGCGGTTGCGACCGGGGACGGTAACCGGTCTGTTCGGCGTCGCGGCACGCGGTGGGCGCCGGCCGCGTTGCTGCCGGATGGCCGTTCTCTCCAAGCCGTGACCGGCCGAGGCCAAGCACGTGCTCACCGACCACCCGGTGTTCACGCCGACGGCGGCCGACGCGGCGTTCACGAGTCCCGGCGGCCGGGGCCCTGTCGATCGGCTGGGCATGCTGGTCCAGCTCCGCACGCTGCCTGGCCCGTGTCGTGGAGCGGCTGGGCGTGCCGCCCTCAGGCTCGTCTCGGTGCTGAAACCTGTCTCGCTCACCTCGGTCGCCGGCACGATCGCGGCCTGGCCGGCGACGGGAGAGATCGTGTCGTCGATGATGACCACCACGCCGCGCTCGCGGCCGGCCGGACATGGTGATCGCCCCGGACACCTGGGCGAAGCTCCTCCGCTGAGCCCCTCGCGCGCTACTCGAACTTGCCGACGGCGGGGACGTCGCCCTTGGTGCCGTCGCCGAACACGACCGGCGCGACGGTGTTGTCGGCTCTGCGGATGTGGAAGGTGCTGCTCTGCTGCCGGTAGACGGCGAGGTTGGTGTACGGGCCCGCTTGGAAGTGGGCGGGTGCCGGGCGGTCGCCGGGCGCGCCGAAGGCGATCCTCTCGATGCGCCCGTTGGCCCAGCGGATGTAGTAGGCGCCTTCCGACGGGCGGTAGAGGGCCAGGTTGTCGTAGTTGCTGAGCTCGTAGTGGCCGACGGCGGGCACGTCGCCGTCCTGGGCGCCGGGGAATGGCACTTTCAACACCGATTCGTTCGCACGCCGGATGTGGAAGGTCCGGTCCGACGGGCGGTAGACGGCGAGGTTGTCGTACTCGACGTTCTCGTAACGGCCGGTCGCGGGCAGGTCGCCGGCCTGGCCGAACGGGACGTTCTCGGTCTTGCCGTCGGCCCAGCGGATGACGAAGGCCCCCGCGGATGGCCGGTAGACGGCGAGGTTGTCGAAGTTGCCGCGCTCGTAGTGCCCGACCGCGGGCAGGTCGCCGGGGACGCCGAGGCTCACCCGGGTGAGCGGTGTGCCGTCCAGCTTGCGGATGTAGAACGTGTTGTCCGTGGGGCGGTAGACGGCGAGGTTGGAGGGTGATCGGTCCCATACCGCGCGGGCGACGAGGACGCCGTCGTGGGCCTCCGGCGCGTACCTGTCGGGGTAGGCGGAGCGCTGCACCTTCTGGCAGACCTCGCCGAAGGGGCGCGTCTGCCAGCTCCCGTCGGGGAACTCGCGCAGCATCGCGTTGAGGAAGGCGTTGGTGGCGGCGACCGGATCGTTCCTGTCGATGTTGCCGTAGGAGCCTTCGGTCTGCTGGAACAGGCCGACGCTCGTGCCGTCCCCGCCGTCGAGGTTGTCCATGGTCGCCTCGGTGATGATGGTCGTCACCGCGAGCTCGGCCGCGCGGATAGGCAGCCCGCGGTCCCTGACGACCTGGGTGACGACCCTCGCGCACGAGATGCGGTACGCCGACAGGCTGTCGTGCATCCGTCCGGTCAGCGCCGGGGAGAGCTGGCTCGCGTTCCAGGCGTCGGCGGCCGGCACGCCCTTGGGGTCGCAGGGTAAGGCCGTGAGCGCTGACGCGGGCGGCGGCGCCACCAGCGTGCCGGTCAGCAGGACGACGAGGGCCGGCAGGGCGGCGGTTGTCTTCATCAGGTCCTCACTGGAAGTGGCCGACGGCCGGGATGTCGCCCCTGGTGCCATCGCCGAACACGACCGGCGCGACGGTGTTGTCGGCTCTGCGGATGTGGAAGGTGCTGCTCTGCTGCCGGTAGACGGCGAGGTTGGTGAGGCGCCCGGTCTCGCAGTAGCCCGGCGCCGGGCGGTCGCCGGGGGCGCCGTAGGCGATCCTGCCGATCTGCTCGTCGGCCCAGCGGATGTAGTAGGCGCCTTCCGACGGACGGTAGAGGGCGAGGTTGTCGTAGTCGCCGGGCTGGTACCGGCCGATCGCCGGCACGTCCCCGCTCTGGGCGCCGGGGAAGGCGATGACCCTGCTCGGTCCCGTCGGCCCTGCGGATGTGGAAGGTGCCGTCCGAGGGGCGGTAGACGGCGAGGTTGTCGTACTCGACGCTCTGGTAGTGGCCGGTCGCGGGCAGGTCGCCGGCCTGACCGAAGCGCACCTCGCTCAGCAGGCCGCCCGTGTGCCTGCGGATGTAGAAGGTGCTGTTGGAGGTGCGGTAGACGGCGAGGTTGGACACGGCGGTGGTGAACGCGCAGTTGCCGCTGGTGTGCTGCCGGACCTGGCCGTCGGAGATCATCGCCACGCCGTCGATGACGATGGGCACCCGGACGCCGTCCGCGAGCTGCTCATAATGCAGGTGCGGGCCGGTCGCCTGGCCCGTCTCACCGACCTCCCCCAGTTTCTGGCCGCGTCCGACACTCTGGCCGACCGACACCGACAGCGCTCTCAGGTGCGCGACCCGGCTGCGCCAGCCGCCACTGTGGTCCAGCACGACCTCGTTGCCGTACCCGTTGTTCGGGCCCGCGGACACGACGGTGCCCGCGGCCGAGGCCAGGGCGGGGGTCCCCAGGTCCGAAGGGCCGGAGACGTTGTAGTCGATGGCGTTCGGCACCTCCTCGGCGTGGTGGAAGTAGTCCCGGACCTGGCCGCAGGGCCACGGCGCCTGGAAATCGGGCCGGGGGCCTGCCGCCTGCGCGGGCGCCGCCGTTGACGTGAGCAGGCCGCCGACTGCGACGGCCCCTAAGACCATTCGGACACGCATGGCATCACTCCAGCGATGTGAAGGACTCTTCGTCATCAAGATCATCGATTGCGCCGCGCCACACCTCGCCGCGGCCGCCACCAGGGTGGCGGCGGCCCCTCCGACCGGCGCGGCGCCGCAGAGATGGGTGGCGACCCTCCGACCGGCGCGGCGCCGCAGGGATGGGCGGCTTGGCCGGGCTGGGAGCCGGCCGGCCGGAGGTTCTGCCGGGTTCCGCACCGGTTTGGTGGGCTCGGACGATGCCGCCGAGGCCGGGTCCGGGAGAGATCTCCCGCTGACCCGTCCGCCGCCTGGACGCTCGCGCCTCAGCAGCGCCCGATGGCATCGGCCCGATCGTTCGTGCCGCCCGGCATGTTGGGCCTTGTCGCCCCGGGCCCGAGACGGTCGAGAGTGATCGAACTGCCGTTGTCGTACAGGCAGTAGGTGTAGCTCGTCTTGTTCGCCCAGCTGCTCACCCTGTCGTGGTCAGCGGCATCGACGTTGCGGAACACCGGGCTGCCGTACTGGCGCGGAATTCCGGGGAAGCCCGCGTCGACCCAGAGGCAGACGTTTCCCGACTTGCAGTCGCTCAGAGACTGTGGCTCCATGGTCGGCTCCGCGTGAGCCGACGTCGCCATCATGGCGCCGATCAGCGCCGCCGCGCCGCAGAGAGGCAGGACGATTCGGGTGAAGTTGCGTTTCATCGGTATTCCCCTGGTTCGTTGGCGAATGGGCCTTCATCGTGGACAGGACGCCGCAGCCGGGTCGTCACCCTGAACGCGGCTTTCCCGTGTACGCAAATCTGCGTACAGCGCGTGGCCCACGCCCGCGGCTAGGGTCGTGAGGGTGGACGGCGCCAGGAAACGAGCGCAGGGCTGGTGGGCGGACGGGTGGCCGTGCCTGCCGTTCCTGGCCGCCGGCCTGGTGGGCACCCAGCCCGCGGCCTTGTTCCAACCCGACTCGACCCGTCCGCTGGGGCCGCCCGCGTACGCACTGGTGGTGGTCGCGGCACTGGCGCTGGCCGGGCGGAGCAGGCCGGGCATGGTGCTGACGATCAACGGCGCGGCGGTGGCGGCCTACCTGGCGGCCGGATATCCGTTCGGACCGATCCTGCTGACGGTGCCCGCCGCCATGTACTACGTCGCGGCGGCGTGGCCGGTCGGTCGGGCGGTGGCGGTCGTGGCGGCGGACTTCGGGGTGCTGGTGGTGGCCCTGTACGCCAAGACCCTCGCAGAGGACGGGATCGGCTCCGTGAACGTGTTCGCCTGGGGCGCGATCGCCCTGGCCGCGCTGGCGTCCGGGATCACCGTACGGCTGCGGCGGGAGGCCGCCGCGGGCCTGCGCACCGAGCAGGCGAGGCGCATGGCCTCCGAGGAGCGGTTGCGCATGGCGCAGGATCTGCACGACACCATCGGCCACGGGCTGGCGGCCATCGCGATGCAGGCCGGAGTCGCCCTGCACATGCTCGACCGCGACGTGACCGAGGCCCGGCACGCCTTGGAGGCGGTGCGCGCCACCAGCCGCGAGGGGCTGGACAGCCTGCGCGCCGGGCTGGAGCGGCTGCGCGGCGACCAGCCCGCGCGGCGCGGGCCGGTGCCCGACAGGCCTGGGCTGGATCTACTGGACGAGCTGGCTGACCGAGTGCGGACGGCCGGGGTCGAGCTGGACGTGGACCTCCAGCCGGACCTTCATCTAGCCCGCCCGGTGGAGGAAGCGGTGTTCCGCATCGTGCGGGAGGCGCTGACGAACGTCCTGCGCCATGCCGGTGCCGTTCCCGCCCGGGTCGTGGTCCGCCGCGACGGGGACGACCTGCTGGTCGAGGTGACCGACACGGGCGCCAGGGCGGAAGCCGGCCCCGGCCCGGCGGCCCCGGGAGGACTCGGCATCCGCGGCATGCGCGCGCAGGCCGAGCGACTCGGCGGGAAGATGGAGGCTGGTCCGCTGCCCGGCGGGGGCTTTGCGGTACGGGCTCTTCTGCCGATGGAGGCCGGGACATGATCCGCGTGGTGACCGTGGACGACCAGGCACTGATCCGCGTCGGCGTCCGGACGTTGCTGCGCTCCGAGCCCGACACCGACTTGGTGGGTGAGGCCGCCGACGGCTGCGCCGGGCTGGCGCTGATCCGCCGCACCCGGCCGGACGTGGTGCTGATGGACATCAGGATGCCCGAGGTGGACGGCTTGACCGCGCTGCGGGAGATCACCGGCGATCCGGCGCTGGCATCGGTGCGGGTCGTCATGCTGACCACCTTCGGCCTGGACGAATACGTCTTCGAGGCGTTACGGGACGGCGCCAGCGGATTCGTGCTCAAGGACGCCGACCCGGCCGAGCTGTTACAGGCGGTGCGCGTGGTGGCCCGGGGTGAATCGCTCCTGTCCCCATCGATCACCCGTAGCGTGATCTCCCAGTTCGCGCGGCGCGCCCCCTCGGTGATCGCGCATCCAGGCATCAAGGGCCTGACCGAACGCGAGGGCGAGGTGACGGCCTGGGTCGCGGCCGGCCTCTCCAACGACGAGATCGCGGCGCGTCTGGCCATCAGCACGGAAACCGTGCGCACACACGTCAGCCGCGCGATGCTCAAACTCAAGGCCCGTGACCGTGCCCAGCTGGTGGTGTTCGCCATCCAGTCCGGCCTGGTCCCTCCGATGTGAGCGCGCAGGCGCTGTCTCCGCAGCCGGCCGCGCCCGCGACAGCACGCCTGGCTCACCTGGGGATGCGACTTCGAGGTGCTGGATCCGCCGGAGCTGGTCCCGGTGCTGCGCGAGGTCCGCGACCGCCTCGACCGGGCCGCGGCCTTGTCTGGTTGACGAGGGTTCTGGCGGCAACGGCGGAGCTGACGGGGTGCCCTCCACGGTGTGCCTGGCCAGCCTCCATCCAATATGTTAACCGTGGTTCCCGTTTCTTTCAGAGAGGTACGTACGTGGCCGAGTCCGACGAGCTGGAATCCCTCATCTCGCAGGGGCGCAAACACGGGGTGCGCAAGCGGGTCATCCTGCTGCAGGCGGCCCGGCTCTTCGTGGAACGCGGTTACGCCGACACCGGGATCGACGACATCGGGGCCGCGGTGGGCATCTCCGGCCCCGCGGTCTACCGGCACTTCCCCGGCAAGCAGGCCATCCTCCTCGCCCTGATCGAGTTGTCGCTGGAACGCCTTCAGGAGGGGACGCAAGCCGCGCTGGCCGACCGGGACCGGGACCCGCAGGAGGCGCTGATCGCCCTGGTGGACTGGTTCTCCCGGTCGTCCGTCGAGAACCGGAGTCTGACTCTGATCATGCAGGCCGAGCTGCTGTGGCTGCCGGAGCAGGATCGGCGGCGGCTCAACCGCCAGATGCGGCAGATACGTGAGGAGTGGGTCGGGCTGCTGATCGAGGTGCGGCCGGAGCTGTCGGACCTCGCGGCGCGGATCGCCGTCACCTCCGTCATGGGGATGGTGACGGCGGTGCTCGCCGCCCGGCTGAGCGACGACGTCCGGGCGCTGAGTGTGCACCTGCGGGCCCAGATGCTCGCCGTCCTGCATGTGCCGGCTGGGTTGTGACGGCTCTGGATCAAGCGAAAAGTTAATCTGTATATACTTTTTGCCATGGGAGGGCGCTGTGGGAGCGGACTCGGCGCACGGTCCGTGAGCGCTCGTCCTCTTACGGGACGTCGTAGCGCCAGTCGTCGCCACTGGTGCGAGCCAGAACGAGGGGCAGCACATGATGGAACGCACAGTCGAGGCCAACGGGATCCGTTTGTGGTGCGAGACGTTCGGTGATCCCGCCGACCCCGCGCTGCTGCTCGTGATGGGGCTCGGTGCCCGGGGCGCCACCTGGCCCGACGAGCTCTGCCGGCTTCTCCAGGTGGGAGGCCGGTACGTCATCCGCTACGACAACCGGGACACCGGGCTGTCCGGCCGCGTGGATTACGAGGCCAACCCGTACACCATGGTCGACCTCGCCCAGGACGCGGTCGGCCTGCTCGACGGCTTGGGCATCGCCACGGCGGACGTGGTCGGCGCGTCGATGGGCGGCATGATCGCCCAGGAGATCGCGCTCGAACACGCTGACCGGCTGCGCACCCTGACGGTCATCATGTCGAGCGCCGAGCCCCTCGACCCCGCGACCAACACCTTCCGGGGCACGGTACGCGATCCACGGCTGGCCGCCTGGGACGCCGAACAGATCGCCAATCCGCCCAGCACCCGGGAGGAGCACGTCGAGTCGCATCTCAAGCTGGCGCGCATTCTCGCCGGACGGCTGACGGCGTTCGACGAGGCGGCCACGCGCGCGATCATCGAGCGGGAGATCGAGAACGCCACCGATGCGGGCCACGCCTCGAAGAACCACATCCTCGCGGCCTTCGCCTCCCGCGACCGTTCCGGGCTTGTCGGCTCGATCACCGCTCCGACTCTGGTGATTCACGGCTCGGACGACCCCATGGCGCCCTTCGCCCACGGGAAGGCCCTGGCGGCGGCGATTCCCGGCAGCGAGTTCCTGCCCATCGAGGGAATGGGGCACGGGTTCCCGCCGCCGGTGATTCCTCGGATCTCCGCCGCGATCCTCCGGCACACCGGGCGATAGCCGACAACCGTCGATCGCGGGGAGCCGCCCGCGTACGGCAGGTCGTGCCTCCTCGACGTTCTACGCCCGCACTGCTCGATGCTGCGTTCCGCAGCTCGTGTTCGACGGGGAGACACGCCCGGTTCGCGGGACGGGCGTTAAGGCGTCGGGCGAAGCCGGGCACGGCTGATCGGACCGACCCGCCTTCGGGGAAGCATGAGAACCCGGCGGCCGAGCAGTGCGCTCGCCGGGGGGCGTTGACGTGTCACCAGATCACTCCCCGCAACTGGCCGGTGTCTGCCTCCCCCTGCCACGGGAATGGACAAAGGACCCATGACGGACGTGGTGGTGCGGCGGCCTGTCGTAGGAGAGGTGGCGGCCAGTCGGCGGAGAAACGGCTTCCTCCCTGAGCAGGAGGACCCGCAGATGAGTGCCGCTCATAGTTGACGGCATGTCACGAAGATTCTTACCTGGGCCACTGCCACGTGCGCTGGCAGGCGCGGCACTCTCCCTGGCCCTGGTCGCGACCTCCGGCTTCACACCCGCGCACGCCGCCCCCATCACCGATGTCCCGCTGCTCGACGACTACGACGCGGAATCGCTCGCGAACCTCCCCGCCGTCGGCGGCCTGGAGTACCTGAAGCATCGATATGCGCCGACCGACACCTGCCCGCCGGTCGGCACCGGACCGGGCGGGCCGCCGTTCTGGGGGGACGACAAGCCCGCCCAGTTCCGCCAGGGTGTCCCGCTGCCCGGACAGAGGGTCGTGAAGATCGTCATCAATGGCGACTCGTACATGTCGGGGGAGGGGGCGGGACTCTACTTCAACAAGCGCGGCTTCCTGCCCGAACCCATGCGCTTCCTTCCCGGTCCCAACGGCGGCCGCGTCCCGGCGGAGGGTCACACCGAGGCCGACTACGACGAGGACTTCCGTCACCGTTCGGCCGGCGCCGCGGTCCTGCAGGCCATCGACCTGCTGCGCCGCGCCAATCCCGAGGTCTTCTTCGACGTCCGTTTCAACGCCTCCTCCGGCGCGGCCACCGAGCACTTCTTCGTGGGCCAGAACGACCACGGCCGCGTCAACCCGCCGCAGAACGAGGGGCTGGACGCCGCCACCGACCTGGTGATCTCCGGCTTCGGCGGCAACGACGCCCGCTTCGGGCCCATGCTGACCGCCATACTCGCGAAGAACATCGGCCTCCGGAACAGCATCGTGGCGGAGGTCGCGCCGCTGCTCGACGTCACCCGCACCTCCGAGCAGGAATGGGCGGACTCGGAGCCGCCGCGTCCGCCGTTCGTCCGCCCGCTGACGCAGCCGACGACCCTCTCGGCGCGTCTGGTGCGACTGGTGCGGGCGATGAACGTCGCCACCAGCGGCAAGGCCAGGATCATGATGGTCAACTATCCCCAGCCCTTGGCGGAAGGTCTCACACCGGGAGGCCTGATGAGGTGGCTGGTGAGCTCGGGGGACCTGGAGCCTCTTCGCACTCTCGGACCTCGGCTGACCGCCTCCATCAAGAAGGCGCAGCAGGTCCTGGCCGACCACGGGATCGCCACCGACATGCTGGACCTCGCGAACGCCTTCGCCGGCCACGAGCTGGGGACCAAGACCCCTTACGTTCGCAGCCTCAGCTGGACCCCCGCCGAGGGAGGGGACGACTTCAACATGACACAGCAGACAGGGCATCCCAACCAGCAAGGGCAGAAGGCGCTGGCGGGTCACTACGCTCTGATGATCGCGGGTGAGCTGGGGCTGCGCCTCAAGGCGGCCGACGGAGCGCCCCCACCGGCCGGGGCGGCGGAGCCGTGCGACGCCGATCCCAGCGACCGCCACTATCTGCCCGCCACGGCCACCCAGAGCGGCGGATCGAGCGGCGGCACCGGTGGTGGCGGGGGAGGCGGCACCAGCACCCCCCACGTGGGCCCACGCTCGACCATGTGGTTCGTCAACATCGACCCGCCGCCCTTCCACCCGGGTCCCCAGCCCAGCTCACAGCCCAGCGCACAGCCCACCTCGGGAACGGGGACGCCGGAGCAGACGCCGCGGTGGACCATCTATCCGGTCGACACCGTCCGGCCGACCAACCCGCCCATCTCCTTCGACCTGACCCAGCCACTGCCCTACCTGTGGCCCGTGCCCACCAATGGAGGAAGCCCGTACCGTTTCGAGTTCGAGGTGAAGATCAACGCCGACCAGCTCCTGAGGTAAGGAGCAGGCCCACGGCTCACAAGCCGGGGTGGCGGGAAGCGAAGGCGACCCTCTCCTCGCGGGTCTCCGGTGTGCGCTGAGCTCAGGTTTAAGGTTGCTGAAAGGGCGGTGTCTAACGTTCTGCGCGGCAACGTCAACCGCAAGGAGTGACATGAGGACAATCGCCGCCATCGCCGCCACGCTGATGCTCGCCTCCTCCCCGGCCGCGGCCGAACCCGAGGACAGCGACCGGGAGATCCCCCTGGCGCACATCGAATACACGACCGGTCTCACCGTGAGCTTCTCCGACAGCCAGCCGTCCGACGAGGTGGGGATGTCCCAGGTCGGGATCATCGGCAGCGCGCCGCTCATCGCCTGGGACCGGAGCAACAGCTACCTGCAGACCTACCTGGAGATCACGCCGCCCGACGTGCCGGTGCCCCAGCGCCTCGTCGAGGACCACGGCGCCGACCTCCCCGCCGAGCTGCGGGGGCGGCGGATCACCAGCGAGCCGGTCACCGTACGCGGCCTGACCGCTCCGGCCGCGGCCGTGCTCTCCGCGTCGTGCACCGCCGAACACTGGGGGTCGCACCTCTGGCACGACAACGCCCAGGCCGGCCTGGCGCCGAAGTCGTACACCACCCTCGACTTCGGCGGCTTCAAGGAGCGTCGCGCGGAGAGCTTCATCTTCAACTGCCTGCCGGTGGGCTCGCCGAGCTCCCTGTGGGCACGGCACCGGCTGTACTACTGGAACGGCACCAGTTGGTGGAAGCAGGCGGACGAGAAGGTCGCCCCCGGGCACCAGGCGGAGGAGGTCAAGGGCAAGATCAAGCTCCACCGCAGGGTCAGCTACGACGACGGCTGGGGGTCCAGCCCCAACTGCCTCGGCGGAGCCTGCAAGTACACCCGTGAGGGACGTTTCACCAGCTGACAGGTGACCGGCCGCCTGCCGGACGACACAGGAGCCGGAGGTCAGCGCAGGACGGCCGCCAGCAGGTCCGTGCCCAGCGTCGTCATCTCGGGCAGGTTGAGCGTGTAGTGGACGTAGCGCCCGTGCCGCCGGGTCGTGAGCAGGCCCGCGCGGCGCAGGACGGCGAGGTGGCGGGAGACCTCCGGAGGCGACAGCTCCCAGGCGTGGGCCAGCTCGCCGGTGGTGTGCGGGCCGCGGGCCAGGGTGCGCAGCAGCCGCAGTCGTACCGGATGGGCGAGTGCCTCCAGCCGCAGGGTGACCGTCTCCAGCGACACCGGCTCGGACGGATCCGGCTCGGCCACGGGATACTGCACCACCGGCTGCCATCCGGGCGCGTGGACCACCACCAGGTGCGGGCGGCCGAAGTCACTGGGGATGAAGGTGACCCCGGCGCCGTGGGCGGCGGTCGCATTGTCCTGCAGTTTGTCCACGACGATGCGGTTGCCGTCCGGCGTCAGGGTGACCGCGCCGGAGACCGAGGCGAGAGCCGCCCCGATGCCCTGGCGCTTCAGCAGGTCGTTCTTCAGCCGCAGGTCGGTGGCCAGCCGCACGGCGACGCCCGTCCAGGCGGCGTCGAAGAACGCCTCGGCGCACTGTTCGAGGGTGTGGCGCACCCGCGCCCGCACCGCGGCCGGGTCGGCGAGCAGCCGTTCCGCGAACGCCTCCTGACGTTCGCCGCGCGCCTGGGCCAGGTCGAGGGCCCGCTCGCGCGCGGTCGCGTCGGCGAGCGGCGACGGCGCGGCGAAGTGCACCCGGTTGCTGCCGCACGTGGTGACGAGCGCAGCGGTCACATAGGTCTCGTCGTCGATCCGGTCGACATCGTCCAGCTCCTCGGCGAGGGTCTGGCGGGGCCGGGCCGGGACCAGGAAATCGGCTCGCGAGGAACGCCAGAGGAACTCCGCCTCTCGCAACCGCTCGGCCAGCTCCGGCGGCATCCCGGACCAGACGTCCCCGGCCCAGCCGGCCAGCCGCGGATGATGCCCGGGTTCGGCCAGGACGTGCAACATCGCGGTCAGCTCGGCCAGCGGGGAGGCGGCGAACCGCAGCCGCTCGGCCGGCAGGCCGGTGATGTCGATGCGCAGCGTCATCCCTCCATCATCCCTGGCCGGACGGCCGATGACGGCGTCGGTTGACGATCTCCGTCAACCGACGTGCCGCGTCCGGCGACCCGGCACGACCGTTGGCGCCATGGCACCCACCACCGGAGTCCAGCTCCGCGTCCTCCTCCGCGCCTCCGGAGGCCCCCGCTACGCCGTCGCCCTGGCCGTGGACGCGCTCGGCACCGGCCTGCTGCGGCCCTTTCTGCTGCTCTACGGGGTGACGGTGCTCGGACTGTCCGGGCCGGTCACCGGCGCCGCCATGACCGCCGGTGTCGTCGCGGGTCTCGGGTGCATGCCCGCGGTGGGCCGATGGCTGGACCGGGGCGCGCGCAGCACGGTCGTGGCGGCGTCGATGCTGGTGCGGGTGCTGGGCGTGGTGTTGCTGGCGGCCACCCCGGCGGGGAACGTCTGGTTGTTCGCGACGGCTGCGCTCTTCCTCGGCATCGGCAACCAGGCCTGGCCGGCCGCCCACGCCGCCCTCGTGGCCACGCTCTCCCACGGCCGGGAGCGCGACGCCGCCCTGGCGGGGGGCCGCGCGCTGCGCAACGCCGGCCTGGGCGCCGGTGCGCTCCTCGCCACCGCCTGCCTGGCGGGTGGCGCCGCCGCGTTGCAGGCGCTGGCGGCCGTCACCGGGCTCGCCTACCTCGTGGCGGCGGCTCTGGCGTGGTCGGTACGCGTGCACGCTCATCCGGCCGCCGCCGCGGCCACGGACGGGGACGGCGAGCCCGCACCCCGGATGCGCGGGCTGCTGGCCGCCAACGTGATCTACGTCTTCTGCCTCAACGTCCCCGAGATCGCGCTTCCGCTGGTCCTGGTGACGCAGATGCACGCGTCCCCGGTGTGGTCGGCGGCCATCTTCGTGGCCAACACGGTCCTGGTGGTCACGCTGCAGGTTCCGGTCACCGTCCTGATGTCCCGCTTCTCCCGCCGGTCCGTGCTGGCGTTCGCCGGGGTGGTGCTCAGCGCGTCCTACCTCGGCTTCCTCGCGGCCGCCTTCCTGGGACCCGGCTGGAGCGCCCCGGCCGTCGCGGCGGTGTCCGTGGTCTGCACCCTCGGCGAGATCATCTACGCGGGCAGCGCCACCGCGCTCGTCACCGCCCTCGCCCCGGCGCAGGTCCTGGGACGCACCCTCGCCCGCTTCCAGCTCTCCACCGGCTTCGGCCTCGCCGTCTCCCCGGCGGTCATCACCGCTCTCGCACCCCACGGCCCGGCCGCCCTCTGGGGCGGCCTCGCCACCGCGACGCTCCTGTCCGCCGGTGTCGTCAGGGGAGAACGAGCTCCGCGAGCTGGGCGCGGGCGGTCACGCCGAGTTTCGGGAAGGCCTTGTAGAGGTGCTGGCCGACGGTTCGCGGACTGAGGAACAGGTGCGCGGCGATGTCCTTGTTCGACAGCCCCTGGGCGGCCAGGTTGACGATCTGCCGTTCCTGCGGTGTGAGCTGGGCGAAGCGGTCGGCGCCGGTGTTGCGCTGGGTGCTCCAGCCGGTCGCGCCCAGCTCCGTGCGTGCCCGGTCGGCCCAGGGGCGCGCGCCGAGCCACTCGAACGTCTCCAGCGCGGCCCGCAGGTGCCCCTGCGCGTCGCCGGTCTGGCGGGCCCGGCGCAGCCATTCCCCGTACAGCAGCTCGGTGCGGGCGCGGTCGAAGGGGCGCTCGTGCGCGTCGAGCGCGGCGCGGAAGTGCGCGTCGGCTCCGGGGTCCGGGGCCATGGTGGTGGCCAGCAGGGCACGGCAGCGGGAGACCAGGGCGTCGGCCCACCGCTGGCGCAGCATCCCGGCCCAGGATTCCAGCCGGGCCAACGGCTCGGCCGCGCGGGCGCTCCTGCCGCTGCGCAGGGCCGCTTCGACCAGGTCGGGCACCAGGTGCATGGCGGGGGTTCTGTTGCGTGCCTTGCCGTACACCAGCGACTCCAGCCCGAGCAGCGCCTGCTCGGGACGGCCCTGGCCGAGGTCGAGGAGCGCGAGCGCGGCCGGGGTGGCGGTGGCGGGGTCCAGCGGCTCTCCCTGAACGGCGGCGAGCTGATCCAGCAACGCGGTGGCCAGGCGTGACCAGGCGGGTTGCCCGGTGTCCGCGGCGATGTTCACGGCCTCCTCGGCGAAGGCGCACGCGTCGGCGCAGCGGCCGCGGGCGTGTTCGACGTGGCCCATGAAGGTCAGCGCCTGGGGCAGCAGCCCGACGCGGCCCTCGGCGCGGATGGCGGCGGTGGCGGCCAGGGCGAGCTGGTGGGTGCGGGCGTCCTGGTCGGCCAGGCCGAGTCCGCCGATCAGCAGCAGCCCACGCCGGTCGGGTCCGGCCTGGGCGCGGGCGCGCTCCACCACCTCGGCCAGCGGCGGCAGCTCGGTGGTGGGGCGGCCGAGGGTGAGCGTGACGAACCACCGGCACAGCTGGTGGACCGGGACGACGTCGTCGCCGGGCGGCACCTCCAGCGCGTCGAGCTGCTCGGCCGTGCGGTGGGCCATGTCGCGGTCGCCGTCGAGCCAGATCATGGAGGCGGCGTCCAGCAGCAACCACGCGGCCGAGCCCGGGTCGGTGGCGGCCAGGTGGTCCACACCGGCCGACAACATCGCGTGCGCCCCTTGCAGGTGGCCCTCGCCGTAGTCGGAGCAGGCCCGCACGCGGATCAGCCGGGAGGTCAGCTCGGCGCCCGGGCTCCCGGCGCCGAGCGCCAGAGCCCTGGCCCGATCGAAGCGACCGCTGAACTCGGTGGCCTCGGCCGCCAAGGTGAGCCTGCGGGCACGTTCCCCGGCCGACGGGCTCTGCGCGGCGGCGCGCGCGTAGGCC